>JAYVMG010000256.1:0-10412 GCA_043759095.1 Acidobacteriota bacterium
GATGGGGTGCGTGCTGCAGGCGGGGAACGGGATGAACGTCGCCAGACAGGCGGCGCTCAAGGCCGGGCTGCCGATCGATGTCCCCGGCGAGACGGTGAATCGCGTCTGCGGATCGGGTCTGCAGGCAGTGATACACGCGGTCGATGCGCTGCGGACGGGTTACGTGGACGCCGTGGTCGCCGGCGGAACGGAGTCGATGTCGAATGCGCCGTATCTGCTGAAGGGCGCGCGGTGGGGCTATCGCATGGGCAATGCCGAGGCGATCGACTCGATGCTGAACGAAGGGCTCACCTGCGCGATCGGCGCAACTCATATGGGGATCACCGCGGAGGAAGTGGCCACGCGATACAATGTCTCGCGCGGCGATCAGGATGCGTTCGCGGCCGAGAGTCAGGCACGCGCGGTTCGGGCGATTGCCGAGGGGCGCTTCAAGGACGAGATCGTGGCCGTGCCGGTCCCGCAACGCAAAGGCGACCCCACACTCGTCGACACCGACGAGTATCCGCGCGCGGGCACGACGGCGGAGAAACTCGGCGCGTTGAAGCCGGCGTTCAAGAAAGATGGCTCGGTGACGGCCGGCAACGCGTCGGGTCTCAACGACGGCGCCGCAGCCCTCGTCGTCTCGACGGCAAAGAAGGCGCAAGCGCTGGGAAGGGTCCCGTTGGCGCGCATCCTCGCGTATGCGGTGACCGGCGTCGATCCGAAGGTGATGGGGATCGGGCCTGTGACGGCCGTGCGCAAAGTCCTCGATCGCGCTGGACTGAAGGCGAGCGACATCGATCTCTTCGAGCTGAATGAAGCGTTCGCGGCGCAGTCGCTCGCGGTGGCGCGTGAACTGAGGCTGGACGCGTCGAAGATCAATGTCAACGGCGGCGCGATCGCGCTCGGCCATCCGATTGGCGCCAGCGGTGCGCGGGTGTTGACGACGCTGGTCTATGCGCTGCGGGCGAGGAAGCTGAAGTACGGAGTGGCGTCGCTCTGCATCGGCGGCGGGATGGGGATTGCGATGGCAATTGACATACAAACTTAAAAGCCAAAACCTAAAAGTTAACACTTGGAAGGTCGACGGTGAGGGCTGAGGTCGTCGCGGCGCTCGTGAACCATGCTCGGGAGTCCGCGCCTCAGGAGTGCTGTGGATTATTGCTGGGCCGCCATGGTGAGATCGTCGAGGCGATGCGTGCGCGAAATGTCGCCGAGACGCCGGCGACGCGATTTCTCATTGATCCTGCGGATCACATCAACGGCCGGCGCGCGGCGCGAGAGCGCGGGCTCGACGTCGTGGGCTTCTATCACTCGCATCCGCACTCAGCGGCGGAGCCTTCGGCGACGGATCTCGCCGAGTTCAGCTACCCGGATCATCTCTACGCGATCGTCAGCCTGCTCGCGGAACCACCAGAGGTCGCGCTGTTCCGCTCTCAGGGCGGCGCGTTTCGGCTCGTGAGCGCTGCTCGACGCCGTCGCGCAGGCCGGGGCGGATTTGCAGGGTGACGGCGGCGTTGCCGACCATCTTGTCGTTCCGCTTGAGATGAAAAAATACGCGGTACTGTCCCGCACGGAAGACATGCTCGACGGTGAACCGGCGCTTGATTTCCGATTTGCCGGCTTCGTACGGCGAGCAGTCGTTGGAGGACTCGGACTTGGTGCCGTCGCCCCATTCCCATTCGACGGCGCCGCAGTAGTACTCTTCGAAGTCGTTCGCACCGCCGACGAGTTCGGCGGTGAGCACGACTCTCGCCGGCGCCATGGCGACGAGCGGGTTCGCTTTCAGGATCACTTTCGGACGGCCCGTGTCGGGGCCGTCTTTCTGGTCCTTGTCCTGTGCGGATTTCTGAGCGGAAACGCTGACGACCAACATTGCCGTTACGAGCAGAGACGTTGCGCCGGCCCGCGCCTTACACCGCAGGTAGTTCATGCTTCTGATCCTTGCCCCGACAGGAACTGTGTGCAAATTGTAGCGTGTGCGGCAGACACCGGCAAGCCTCATCATGGATAATAACGGATGTTCCAAGCGCCTGTCTCGACGCCGATGGCCTGCACTCGCGGGCCACTGTCCGCTCTCGATGCCGAACTGCTGATCGTGCCCTGGTTCCAGGGCGACGCCATCGACGCCGTTGCGGGGCTCGACGCGGCGACCGGCGGCGAGTTCGGGCGTGCGCTGACGTCGAAAGAGTTTCAGGCCAAACCGTACGAGCTGTTCTTCACCGCGATCACGGACACGATCTGGCGCCCGCGACGGGTCGCGATCATCGGCGGCGGATCCGGCGAGCGCGGCAGCGACCTGATCAGGAAACTGGCGACGGCCGCGGGTCTCGCGGCTCGCCAGCGTCATGTGGCGCGTGTGGCGTTCGCGGTCCGCGGACAAGGGGACGCCGGCGATCTCGCGCAGGCCGTGGCCGAAGGGTTGACGCTCGCCGAGTTTTACGGCGGGAGCTACAAGACCGAAGACCCGCCGCCGGCCGCCGTGCCGGTGTGGACGGTCGCCGCGTTCGAGACAGGGGACAGCGCGCAGACTATCGCCGCCGTCGCGCGCGGACGGATTCTGGGCGAGTGCAGCAACCTCGCGCGCGAGTTGTCGAACGAGCCAGGCAATACGCTGACGCCGCGCGAGTTCGCGAGGCGCGCCACCACGTTGGCGAGCGAGGCTGGCGTCAAGACCGAGATCCTCGACGAGGTGCAGATCGAACAACTCGGCATGGGCTTGCTGCTGGGCGTCGCGCGCGGCAGCGCGGAACCGCCGCGCCTGATGGTGTTCCGCTACGATCCGCCCGGTGCGCCGGCGACGCCCGTGCTTGGCCTGGTCGGGAAGGGCGTTACCTTCGACACCGGCGGCATCTCGATCAAGCCTGCCGAAAAAATGGAGCAGATGAAGGACGACATGGCCGGCGGCGCGGCTGTCGCCTGCGCCATGCGCGCGATCGCCCTCTTGAAGGCGCCGATGCGCGTTATCGGCATCGTTCCGACGACCGAGAACATGCCCGGCGGAAAAGCGATCAAACCAGGTGACGTGCTGACCAGCGCATCAGGTAAGACGGTCGAAGTGATCAACACCGACGCCGAAGGCCGCCTGATCCTCGGTGACGGCCTTTGGTACGCGCGGCAGCTCGGCGCCACGCATCTCGTGGACGTGGCCACGCTCACCGGCGCCGTCGTCATCGCCCTCGGCAAAGTGACGACCGGGATCTTCGGCGCGCCGGACGACTGGGTTGAGCGCGTCCGTACCGTAGGCAATCGTGCCGGCGACCGCATGTGGCCCTTGCCGCTGTTCGACGACTACAAGGAGCAGATCCAGAGCGACATCGCAGATCTGCTGAACAGCGGCGGACGCGCGGCCGGGTCGATCACCGCGGCGCTCTTCCTCAAGGCGTTCGTGGACGATGTGCCGTGGGTGCATCTGGATATTGCGGGTACTGCGTGGTCGGATGAATCGAAGCCGTATCTGCCGAAGGGGCCTACGGGCGTTGCCGTGCGGACGCTCGCTGCGCTCGCGTTCGAGAGGTTCTAAACGTGTTCCTCCAGTCGAACCCGATCATCGTCACGATCAAACAGACGCCGCCGCCGAGTGAACTCGCCGGGCTTGCTGATGTGTTGCTGGGGTCCCTTGGGCTGACCGGCGTGATCGTGGTGGCGGCCGTGCTGATGGGCACGCTGCTGGCGGGCGCGATGTTCTGGATCAGGAGCCGGCAGGGCTAAGCAAGCGTGCAACGTGCAGGGTGCAGCGTGCGGGGTGCAACGTGCGGCGACGTTATTGGTGGGCGACGGTCGCCACGTTCTTCAGCGACGACTGATACTTCCTGATGGCCGCGAACAGCGACTCCGCGATTCGCTGCCGGTACGCGTTCCCCTTCAACAGCTTCGCTTCCTGCGCGTTGGTGACGAACCCCATCTCCGCCAGCACGCTGGGCATGTTCGCGCCGATCAACACCACAAACGGCGCCTGCTTCACGCCGAGATCTTTCAGCGTCTTGTTCGCGGTCTTCTGTCGGTCCACCATCGCGCGTTGCACGTGCAGCGCGAAGTCGCGCGATTCATCCAGCTTGTTGTTCTGCGCGATGGCCCGGACGAAATCGGGCAGGCCGCCCATCGATTGGGTCGAGGCGGCGTTCTCGCGCGCGGCCACTGCGGCGGCGCTCTGGTTGTTCGCAAAGTTCAGGAAATAGGTCTCGATGCCATGCGCCTGCGTGTTCGTGCTCGCATTCGCGTGGATCGAGAGGAACAGGTCCGCGCCCTCGCGGTTGGCGATCGCGGTGCGCTCCGGCAGCGGGATGAAGTCGTCGGTCCGGCGGGTGAGAATCACCTCGACGCCTGGCACTTTCTGCAGCAGCTTCTCGAGACGCAGCGCGACATCGAGGACGAGCTCCGCCTCGTTGAATCCCTTTCCCTTTGCGCCGGGATCGTGCCCGCCGTGGCCAGCGTCGATGACGATGCGCGAGACGCCGAGGCCCAGTTGCCGGGCGATCGACAGGCCGCCGGCGGTCACGGGCGGCGGAGCAAGGGGCGCAGGCTCGGGCGCCCTGGTCGCCGATGCGGTCTTTGGCGCGCCTTCGGCGCTCTCGTGGGCCAGAGCGAGCATCGTCGTCGCGCGCGGAGTGCTGCCCGGCATTGTGCGCACCCAGTTCGTCATCAGACTGCGGAATGCGAGCGGTGCAACGCCTCGGGCCGGCCCGTCGGTACTCGGTCGGGGAAAGGGCGCGGCTTCCTTCGGCGTGGGCTGCGCTCGGGCGAGGACGGTGTTCGTCATCGCGACGGCCGCCGGCACGCGCACGCAATCAATGACGAGGCGGTACGGACTGTAGAGCGGGTAGACGCTGTAGCTGGTCACGCCGGCGGCGTCAAGCACGATGCGCGTGGTGTTGTTCGGATGACGGCCGACGCGGACCTGGCGCACGATGTCGGCGTCGCCTTCGAATCTTAGCGTCTGATCGACGAGCGACGGCGCCGCGCGGGTGCTGGGCAGATCCACGAACACGCGAGCCGGATCAGCGATGCGCTCTTCGTGGAACGGCACTTCACCGTCGAGTTCGATCGTGATGCGCACCGCGTCAGGCAGCACGGCCCGGCGGATCTCTTTGATCGTCGCGAGCGTGTTCGGGCCGACCCGGGGGTCGGCTCCTGCGACGGTCGTCATCGCGCGTGGCTTTGCCGGCGCGGCCGCGGCCGGCTGTAAGGGCCGACTCTCGGGTCGGCCCGGCCTGGTGATTACCGGATCGTCCGCCGCGTCGACCTGCGCGAGCAGATTCGGCGCCTGCTTCGCCAGTTTGCTCGTGGGATAGGCGGTGGCGAGCCGGCGCAGGAGCCGCACACCGGCCTCGCGATCCGCCGACTGCTTGAAGCGGCCGAACGCGTCGAGTGACAAACGTCCAGCCTGCCACAGGGCGTTGTCGCTGTAGCCACTGGCCGGATAGCGCCGGACGACGCCTTCGTACGCCGCGATGGCGGCATGGACCTGGCCGAGCACCGACGGCGTGGACTCCGGGGCATCGAGTTCCAGCCGCACGGCCTGTTCCTTCGCCATCGCGTCGTTGTACATCGTCCGCACCGGCGGCGCACCTCCAGCAGCGAGACGGAAGGAACCGCAGAGCACGCTGAGCGCGCAGACCATAAAGATCTTCTCTGCGTGCTTTGCGATCTCGGCGGTAAAACAGACGCGTGTTGGTTTCAGCATGGTAGACCCGTCTTACCGGAGCTGCGCGTCGACCTCTTCGAAGTATCCCTTGTCGACGAGCACCTCGCGCGCTTTGCCGCCGTCGGGCGGCGATACGATGCCTTCCATCTCCATCATGTCGACCAGGCGCGCCGCGCGGCTGAACCCGATGCGCAGCTTTCGCTGCAGATACGAAATGGACGCCTGTCCGCTGCTGACGACGATGCGCGCCGCCTCGTCGTACAGATCGTCTTTCTCCATCTCGATGCCGTCGAGCATGGACTTCTCCTCGGCGGTGATCGTCTCGTCGTAGACCGGCTTGCCCTGCTTGCGCAGGAAGCTGGCGAGTCGTGCGCTCTCCTGCTCGGAGATGTACGGCGCGTGGACGCGAATAAATCGCGATGACGCGGGCGGCAGGAAGAGCATGTCGCCCTTGCCGAGCAGTTGTTCTGCGCCGTTGCCGTCGAGAATCGTGCGCGAGTCGACCTTCGACGCCACGCGGAATGCGATACGCGCGGGCAGATTCGCCTTGATGAGGCCGGTGATCACGTCCACTGACGGCCTCTGCGTCGCGAGGATCAGGTGGATGCCGACCGCGCGCGCCATCTGCGCCAGGCGCGCGATCGATTCCTCCACCTCGCTGCTGGCGACCATCATCAGGTCCGCGAGCTCGTCGATGACGACGACGATGAAGGGGAGAGTCTTCATGTCCTTGCCGTCCTCGGGCGTCTGTCCTTCTGCGAGCGCCGCGCGGATGTTCCGGTTGTACTGCTCGATGTTGCGCACGCCGACCGCGGCCAGCGTCTTGTAGCGCTCTTCCATCTCGCGGACGGCCCAGCGCAGCGCGTTTGCGGCCTGCTTCGGATCAACGACGACCGGCGTCATCAGATGCGGGATCTCTTCGTACATCCCGAGCTCGAGGCGCTTGGGGTCGATCAGGATCATCCGCACGTCCTCGGGCGACGCGCGATAGAGGATGCTCGTCAGCATGCCGTTCATGCTCACAGATTTGCCGGCGCCGGTCGACCCCGCGATCAGCAAATGCGGCATCGTCGCCAGATCGGCCATGTAGGGTTCACCGTGGATGGTCTTGCCGAGCGCGATCGTCAGCTTGGACGTCGACTTCCGGTACGCTTCCGATTCCAGCAGCTCGCGCAGCGAGATTGGCTCTCGGGTTGCATTGGGGATCTGGATGCCCACGGTCGACTTGCCGGCGATGCGATCGATCAGCACCGAGTCGGCCTTCATCGCCAGGCACAGGTCGTCGGCGAGGCCGGTGATCTTCGCGTACTTCACGCCCGCGTCCGGCTTGAATTCGAACGTCGTCACAACCGGACCGGGGTGGATCTGGACCACGGCGCCTTCGACCGAGAACTCGCGGCATTTCTCCTCGAGCAGCCGCGCGCTTTCCATCAGCTCGCGTTCGTCGATCTTGCGTTCGGTCTTGATCGCATCAAGCAGCGAGACCGGCGGCAGAGCGTACTCGCCCTTGCGGCGTTCGGCCGGCGCTTTCGACATCGGTTCCGGATCGGGCAGCGGCAGAGACGGCGCGACGACCTTCGGCGGCTTCGACGGTGCGAATGATTTCGGGCCGCTCGCTGCGGGAGGAGCGACGCTGGCGGCGCGCACTGGCTCGTTTTCGCTGCGCTCGGGACGCGTGAATACGTTCGCCATCGCGCGCGACGCCTTCGCGGCAAGGCCTTCAGCAGGCGCCTCGGCGGCGACGGCGGGCGCGGCGCCTTTCTTCGTGTGCTTGGCGATCACCTCGCGACGCTGCTTCTCGCGCTGCCGCTCTTCGCGCCACGCCTGAAACGACTCCACGCCGCGCCCCGCGCCGTCGCGGGCGCCCCTGGTGAGCGCCGCAAAGAAACGGCCGAACGAAAACTGTGTCGACAGGATTGTCGACAGCACGATCAGCGTGAGGACGACGACGACCGCGCCCGTGCGGTTCAGATATTCCGACATTTGCCTGGCCAGGAACTCACCCGCGTAGCCGCCCGCGCGGAACGACTTGCCGGCGTTGTCGAGCGTGCCGAAGGTGAGGCCGAGGAACGCGCTGAGGCAGGAGAACAGCAAGCCGGCGCCAGTCGCCTTCGTGCCTGCCGCATCGATCGACCGGCACCAGAAGTAATTCCAGCCGACGATCACCATCGCCGCCGGGCCGAGGTACGAGGCGTAGCCGAACAGCTGGAACGACAACTCCGCGAGGAACGCGCCGACGCGTCCGGCAAAGTTGGCCGGCACGGCGTGCGCGCCGGTGCTGAAGAACCAGGCCGGGTCCGTCGGCTCGTAGGTGGCGAGCGCGATGATCCAGATCAGCGCCCCGGCGAACAGGGCGACGCCAACGAATTCGCTGACGCGGCGCGACGCGGTCGATCCACCCACGTGTCAGATCTCCATGATGACGGGGAGCACGAACGGCCGTCGTCCCGAGCGTTTGCGAAAGAAGCGGCGCAGCTCCACGCGCAGCTTTTCCCTGATCAGTCCCTGGTCGGTACGTTCTTCGAGGCTGGCCTGTTCCACGACCTCGGCGAGCAGACGCGACGCGTCCGCGAGCAGCGCCTGGCTGTTTTCCATCACGAACCCGCGCGTGATGATTTCCGGCACGCCTTCGAGCGTGCCTGTCTGCTTGTTGATCGCGACAACGGGGACGACCAGGCCGTCCTCGGCGAGATGCCGACGATCACGGAGGACTTCGTCACCGACTTCGCCGGTGCGCGTGTCGTCGATCAGAATGCGCCCGACCGGCGCCTTGCCCGCGATGCGCGCGCCGTCCACGTCGAAATGCAGGATGTCGCCGTTTTCGGTGAGGATGATTTCCGGTTTCGGATCGCGTCCCTCGAACACGCGCGCGGCGATGCGCCCATGCTGCGACAGCTGCCGGTATTCGCCGTGCACCGGGATGAAGAAACGCGGTTTCACGAGCGACAGCATCAGCTTCAGTTCTTCTTCGCTGCCGTGCCCGGAGACATGCACGTGCTTGATGCCCTCGTAGATCACGTCGGCGCCGCGGCGGGCGAGGTGGTTGATCACGCGTCCGATCGCCTTCTCGTTGCCGGGAATCGACCGCGCGGAGAGGACGACGGTGTCGTCGGGGCCGACCTTGACGTGACGGTGATCGTTGATGGCGATGCGCGACAGAGCCGACATCGGCTC
The DNA here is from genome assembly GCA_043759095.1 of Acidobacteriota bacterium. GTDB lineage: Bacteria > Acidobacteriota > Vicinamibacteria > Vicinamibacterales > CAVVIG01 > CAVQFC01. The sequence continues at coordinate 8,798 of JAYVMG010000256.1, forward strand.
GCCCTGCGTCCCGGTCGAGAGACAGAGGACGTCCTGTGCTGGGTAGTCGCCCACCTGCGAGTCCCGGATCTGCAGGCCGGCGGGAATCCGCAGGTAGCCGAGCCGCTGCGCGATCTCGGAGTTGCGCATCATCCCGCGTCCGATGAACGCGACCTTGCGATCGAACTGCACCGCGAGGTCGACGAGAATCTGCATCCGGTAGATGCTGGACGCGAAGGCCGCGACGATCAGCTTGCCGGGCGCGCTGGTGAAGATTTCCTCGAACGCGTCGACCACCTCGCGCTCGGATCCGGTGAAGCCACGGCGGTCGATGTTGGTGCTGTCGGCAAACAGCGCCAGCACGCCCTCGTCGCCGAGTTGCGCGAAGCGATGGATGTCGAAGTGCTGGCCGTCGAGCGGTGTCTGGTCGATCTTGAAGTCGCCGGTGTGCACGATGATCCCGGCGGGGGTGTGGATCGCCAGCGCGACGCAGTCGGGAATGCTGTGCGTGACGCGGATGAACTCGATCTCGAACGGTCCGACGGTGACGCGGTCATGCGGCTTGACGGCGATCAGCTCGCGGCCGTCGATGCCGTGTTCCTCAAGTTTCGGCTCGAGCATGGCCAGCGTCATCGGCGTCCCGTAGACCGGTCCCTCAACAAGCGACAGCACGTGCGGCACGGCGCCGATGTGATCCTCGTGGCCGTGCGTCAGCACGAGCGCCGCGACGCGCCCTTTCTGCTGCAGGTAGGTCAGATCCGGAATGATCCGGTCCACACCGAGCAGTTCCGGGTCCGGGAACATCACGCCCGCGTCGACGACGATCGTCGTCTCACCCCAGGTGAGCGCGAGCATGTTCATTCCGAACTCGCCGAGTCCGCCGAGCGCTACGACTTCGAGCATGTTGATTTTTCTTAGCGATCTGTACGTTCTACTATCGGCGGACACACTCCGGGCGGAGTCGATCCGTTCGATGGGAGCCGCCGTAGCGGCTCGGTCAGGCTGCTGGGCGCGCCTGAAAATTTGGGGGCGGGATAACCGGGGCCGCGTCTCGTAAGACTTGGCCTACGTACAACTTAGACGGCAAACTATAGCACAGCTGTGTGCAGAGCTGTATAGATGTCTGCCAGGCGGGCGAATTCGGCGATCGAGAGCGTTTCCGGCCTCCGGGAGCCGTCCAATCCGGCCGTGGCCAGCACCTCCACCGGCCGGGGAAATGGGGGGCCGCTTCGGCCATCGAGCGCCAGCAGCGCGTTTGCCATCGTCTTTCGGCGGCGGGTGAAGATGGCCTGGACCATCCATCCGAAGAACTTCAGATCCTGGACCGGTGGCGATGGCGCGCGGAAGCGCAGGCGTACGAGCGAGGAGAGCACCTTCGGCGGTGGCCGGAACGCGCCGGCGGGCAACTTCAGCACGGTGTCGACGTCGGCGGTGTGGCCGATCAGGATGCTGAGGACCCCGTACTCCTTCGAGCCGGGAGGCGCGACCAGCCGGTCGGCGACCTCGCGCTGCAGCATCAGCGTCGCGTCCACGAGCGGGACGCCGGCCGCGTGCAGGGCGATCAGCTTGAACATGATGGGAGACGCCACGTTGTACGGCAGATTTCCCGCTACGCGGAAGTCTGAAGTCTGAAGTC
>JAYVMG010000257.1:0-3906 GCA_043759095.1 Acidobacteriota bacterium
CTAGGCTGCGAACGGTGAGATCCAGCAGCGGACTCCCCTCGCGCGCCTCGATGTAGGGCGCCAGAACACCGGCCGACGCCTGGGTCGCGCCCATGCCCACCGGACGCTCGTCCACGATCTCGACCGATGCGCCGCGGCACGCCAGTTCGTACGCGACCGCGCACCCGACGATCCCGGCGCCGACGACGATGATGTCGGATGGACGACCCATGAATCCCAGCTTAACGCACGCCCCGCGGCACGGGTATACTTCCCATCCCCTGAGGAGATCTCGATGTCCGCCACATCTGCATCCGCTCTCACGTTCTGCCGGGAGGACTTCGACGAATCGAAGGCCGCCGGCTACAAGATCTCGCTCGGGATCAGCCCGGACGAACAACCCCGGTGGGGCTAGCGCGCGCCGCGCTCTCGATTCTGATCGTCGCTGGCCTGGCGAACCTCGGCGCCAGGCTGGCGCGCGTCTTACTCCGTCGCGAGCCTGACGCGGACGAACTCACCGGTGGCTACCTGATCGCCGTCGCCGCGGTCGGCGCTGCCGCGCACGCGCTGGCGCTGGCGCACCTCGCGGATCCCACGCTCCTTCGAATCCTGTCCTGGGGTCTCGGCATCGCCGGAGTTCTGCATCTTCCCGCTCTCGCCGCAACGACGTCGCGTCTCTGGACGTCAGTAGTGGCGGCGATTCCTTCGCTCTCTCTCCTCGACCGCGTGGCTCTCGCGTTGTGCGCGGTCCTTCTTGTCGCGTTCGGTCTCGGGGCACTCGGCCCGCCGACGGACGCGGATTCCCTGACGCAGCACCTCGCTGTCCCGCTCGATTGGCTGCGAAGCCAGGGCGCGTACGCGCGTCCGGAATGGCACCGCGCGCGCCTGGCCGGCCTCGGCGAAGCGGTGACGATGGTCGGGCTCGCGGGAGGGACCGACACACTGGGCGCGTGCCTGCAGTTCACGGGACTGATCATCGCAGTGCGCGCGATCGCCACCTTCGCCGCCGGCCGACGCGACGCGATCGTCGGCGCGCTGCTCGTACTCGGATGTCCGGCGATGCTGTTCCTCGCATTGACGCAGAAATTTCAGCTGCTGCCGACGGCCGCGACGACGTTCGCGCTGATCCTGATCGTCAGGCGTTTGAAAGAACTCGACGCCGCGCGGCTGACGCTGGCCTTCGGAGCCGTGGCGTTTGCGATCAGCTGCAAGTATTCATTTCTGTTTTCCGGCGTCGTGATCCTCGCGTTCGGGCTATGGGACGCGTATCGCGCAAGACGACTCGCAGGCGCGCTCGCCATTGCCGCGATCGCCCTCGCGCTGCTCGCCGCGCCGGTCTACGCACGGAACTGGTCGTTCTACGGCGATCCGGTGTCGCCGTTTCTCGAACGCTTCCGCCAGCATCCCGATCCCGTGATCGTCGCGCTTGCCGAAGCGCTGCAGAAGTCGGACGGACCGCTGACGCCCACGGACATGCTGGCCTTGCCGGCGACATTCGTGGCGCCGTTCAGCATCGGCGACCTGTCCCAGCCGCTCGGCGTCGGCGTGCTCTTCGCGCTGGTCGCTGCGTTGAGCCGGGGCAGCTCGCGCCGACTCGTCGCGGCCGCGGGCGCCGTCACCGCGCTCTCGTTGCTCTTCGGCCAGGTCACACCACGCTTCTTTCTCGAGCCGTACCTGTGGTGTGGGGCCGCCGCGCTCGCCAGCACGACGCCAATCCGGCGCGCTCTTGAACGGCTGCTGATGGCCCAGGCTGCGATCGTCGCCGCTGCCGCGGTCTTCATGGCCGCGACGCTCGCGCCTGCCATCGTCAGCGAACAGCGTCGCGATCGCGTGATGACGACGATGGCGTCGGGATACGCGGAGGCGCGGTGGATCGACGAGATCGTCCCGAGAAGCGCCGTCGTGCTGACCAGCACCGGCTCGTACGCACTGCTGCCGCGCGCGTTCGTGGCGTCGGACTTATTGACAGGAGACGTCATTCAGACGGAGGCGGACGCACGCGATTTCGTCGCAGCGCATCACGTCTCCGCAATCGCGTTCAATCTGGAGATGAGCCCACCGCTGGCGGCGTTCGTGGAGCGATGCGGCCGGCGGCTCGGAGAGCGTACCTTCACCAGGGCCGCACGCAATCCCTGGAATCGCGACAACCGCTTCCTCGTCGTCGCCGCGGTGGTGGACTGGTCGCGCGACGGCTGTCGTCCTTAGGTCGTGCCGTCCCTGGTAAACCCGAGATCAGTCAACCGTCCGTCGCTCAAACCGTAGATCCACGCATGCACGTCAAGCACTTGACCACGCGCCCACGCGTCCCGGACGACGGTCGTCTCGCACACGTGACGCGCCTGCTCGATGACGTTCAGCTCGCACAGCCGATCGACGCGCGCGTCGCCGGTCAACCCATCGAGCGCCGCGCTGCGCACGTTCGCCACGTCCTGAACGTGCCGCAGCCAGTTTTCGATCAGCCCGAGCTTCGAGTCCTCGAGCGCAGCCTTCACGCCGCCGCAGCCGTAGTGACCGCACACAATCACATGACGGACCTTGAGGACGTCAACGGCGTACTGCAGCACCGACAAGCAGTTGAGGTCGGTGTGGACGACGACGTTGGCGACATTGCGGTGGACGAAGAGTTCGCCGGGGAGGAGATCAACGATCTCATTCGCCGGCACGCGGCTGTCGGAGCAGCCAATCCAGAGATACTCGGGCGCCTGTTGGGCCGCGAGCTTCTGAAAGAAGTCCGGGTGGGCCGCCGTTACCTTGGCGGCCCATCTCCGGTTGTTGTCGAAGAGATGCGAGAGGTCGCTCACTGCTGCGCCATCTGACGCATCTGCGCGAGATCATCAGCCGGCGGACGCTCGCCGCGTCCGCCGCCGCTGGCATTCAGCACCGGCGACTGGTTGAAGTACACCGGCAGGTCGGCGCTGCCGTAGCCGTAGCTGATCGGGCTCTTCATGTCGGTGATCTTCGCGCGCGGAATCGACCCGCGCACGAACAACTGCGCCGGCTCCTCGACGGTGACGCCTGACGTGATCCCGTACTCCGGGAAAATCGTCGCCGTCGATCCTTCGGTGATCAGCGTGCCGCCCTCCTGCACGAAGCGCGCGAGCTCGACGAGCCCTTCCACGCCCATCCCGCCACGGATGTCGTCGCTCGAATCGACGAACGCGAGGTTCGGGAACTCCGCGGTCTTCTTGTACGGGAGCGGCGCGTTGCCGATCTTCGGCATGCCGTTGACCTGCGACGTCGCGCTCAGCCAGTAGTTCTCGAGATAGAGATCCTTGGTCTTGGCGACGTGGCTGAGCGAGAACAGGAGCGCCGACTCCTGAATATTCGTGTTGTTGCGCGGGCCCCATTTGATCGTCGCCAGCGGCGGGTTCGGCCTGAACCATTCTTTGCTCGTCGTGGTGGCGCCCGGGGTGACGGTGTAGGGATCGGGACCGTAGCTCTGGACTTCGTAGAAGCGGCCGATCGAATTGTGGCTGTGCGCGATGAAGAACATGTAGTTCGGCGCCCAGCCGTCGTAGAACCCGTACGTCCACACGCCGGGGACGCCGCGCTTGGTCATCTCCATCACGTCGTTCTGCGCGAGCATCCACCACTCGCTGACGACGATCGGATCGATGTCGTTGTTATAGGGGCCGGCGCCGGTCGACGAGTACAGGTACGTCTGCGCTTCGTGCAGATCGTGGATCACCGTCGGGCGCCACTCGATCGTTGCCCTGGTCACCGCCTGCGTGAGCTTCAGAAACTGGCCCATGCCGTCGCGGTTGTTATCGTGCTGGACGTACTTGCCCCAGTACATCAGCGGCAGCCGGGCGTCGCCGGGCGCGCGCTTCTTGTTGAAGTAGTACGTGTCGACCTGCTTCTCGCGGCCGTCCACCTCGATGACCGGCGTAATCAGCGTGATCACATTGTTGCGGATGTTCTGGATGA
>JAYVMG010000258.1:0-10372 GCA_043759095.1 Acidobacteriota bacterium
TTCAGCTCCTTGATCTGGCGCTGGAGGTTCTTCTTCTCGTCTTCCTTCAGCTTCGACTTCTTGTTCTTCGGGTTCAGCACGCGATCGGTCGCGTCCACCTCGCGCTGCACCGCGCGGACACTCTCGACGGCGTCCTTCATCTCCTCGATCAGCCGGCGCTTCACCGCTTCAGTGAACTCGATCTTCCGGATGTACTGCGACACCTCGACCAGCGCGCGGTTGGTCAGCCACTTGGCCTTGCGGTACTTGCGCTTATCTTTCGTCGTCGCGCCCTTCGGCGTTTCCTGCAACTTCTCGTCGAGCTTGTCGTAGACGCCGCGCGCCTTGCGCACCAGGTCGATCTGTTTCTGCACCTGCTTGGAGCGCTCGACGATGCGCTCGTCGGTGATTTCTTCGTCGTTGAAGATCACCAGCTCGCGGATGGTGCGGTCGCCGGTGTGCAGCTGATCCCCGAGGTGGATGACCTTCTTCGAGATCAGCGGCGTGCGCGAGATCGACTTGATCACCGCCAGCTTGCCACGCTCGATGCGCCGCGCGATCTCGACTTCGCCCTCGCGCGTGAGGAGCGGCACGGTGCCCATCTCGCGCAGATACATGCGGACGGGATCGTTGGTCTTGTCGAGCGCGCCCGGCGTGAGGTCGAGCTCGAGTTCCTCGGCCCCTTCCGACGTGCGGTCGATCGGCTTGGCATCGTCGCGCAGGTATTTCTGATCGGAGTCGATGACTTCGATCCCGGCGCTGCCGAAGATGCTGAGGAGCTCGTCCAGCTCGTCGGGCGACGTGATGTCCGCCGGCAGCAGCTCGTTCACCTCGTCGTAGAGAAGATAGCCCTTCTCCTTGCCGATGTTGATGAGCTGCTTGACTTCATCGTACTTCTCGTCGATCGAGAGGTGCGGTGCGCCCGGTGCTACGTCAGTTCCTCGATGCGATGGAGTAGGTCTTTTTTCCGCTGCCATAAAGTATTTATCTCGTTCCCGTGTTGAGTGGCGCCCAGCTCCTGAAGCCGGTCGATTTCCCGTTGAATAGCCGCCCGTTCGCGTTCCCACCTGAGCCGCTTAAGCGCGCGCGCGCATGCGGCGGGCGGGGCTTGGGAAACGTCGATTGCTGCGATGCTCGTGACCAGTTGAGCGTTCACCGTACTTAGACGCTGCAATAGCGTTGAGGGTAAGTGCTCCACCGGCTCATCGTGCAGGCTCCGGGCCATTTCCAGGATATGGCGTCCGGCCAATTCTTCGAGATCGTCGTCGTCCAGCCCGGCGAGCGCCTCCAGCGCCACGCTGGTATTGTGGATCAGTCCCCAGATCAGTGCTTTTTCCGCGTGTTTGAGGTGCCCGACCGTGGGCATCTCTCGAGTAGTGACGACCGTCTTCTTGTTGACGGCCGCTTTACGGATTTCCGCCCGCACCACGTCTTCTGTAATCCTGGCTTTGTGCGCGATCCGGTCCGCGAACTGGTCCCGCGCGGCCGCGTCCGGAATCCGCGCCGCAACCGTGAGCATTTTGCCGAGAAACTGACGCCGGCTGTCGTCGTGGTTCAAGTCGAGCCCTTCGGCCGCCTGATCCAATAAGTATTCCAGATACGGCCTCGACGACTTCAACCGGGCGCGATACGTGTCGCCGCCGTTTCGCCTGATGAAAGTATCGGGATCTTCGCCCTTGTCCAGCACGAGGACGTTGACGTCAAACCCTTCTGCGACCAGAAGTTCACACGATCGCACGGCCGCTCCGAGGCCCGCCGCGTCGGGATCGAAGCTGAGGACCACTTTCGACGTGAAACGGCGGAGCAGTTGCGCCTGCTGCGGCGTCAGCGCCGTGCCGCACGAGGCCACCGCCGGCGCCGCGTCAGCCTGAAACACCTGCGCGAAATCGAAGTATCCCTCCACGAGCACGGCAAAACCGACTTTTCGGATATGTCCCTTCGTCAGGCTCAGCCCGTAGAGTGTGCGTCCCTTGGAGTAGATCGGCGTTTCGGGCGAATTCAGGTATTTTGGACCGCCCTGGTCCGCGTCCATCTGCCGGCCGCCGAACGCGATGACCGAGCCGGTGTCGCGGCAAATCGGCACCATCAGCCGGTTGCGGAAGCGATCGACCACCTCGCCGCTTTCACGCTGCACGATCAGCCCGCTTTGCAGTAATACGCCCTGCGCGAACCCCTGTTTCAACAGCCGCGCTTTCAATCCGTCGCGCGAATTTGGCGCGAAGCCGAGGCCGAGTTCGTCGATCGTTTTCTGGGTGACGCCGCGCTCGGCGAGCTGCGCGCGCGCGCGTCCGCCGGCCGGCGCCGCGAGCTGTTCCTTGAAGTACGCCGCCGCAATCTCGTGCGCCTTGAGCAGTCCCTCGCGCAGCGCCGAATCGCGGCGGGCGTCATCGCCGTCGCCGTCGACCGGATCTGGCAGCGAGACGCCGAATTTCTGCGCGAGCATCCGCACGGCGTCCTGGAACCCGACCTTTTCGTGCAGCTCGAGAAACTTGAATACGTCGCCGCCGACCCCGCAGCCGAAGCAGTGGAAGAACCCCTTCTCCGGATGCACGTGAAACGACGGCGTCTTCTCGTTGTGGAACGGGCAGTTGCCTTTGTACGACGTCCCCGCGCGCTTCAGCGGCACGTACTCCTGCACGACCTGCAGGATGTTGGCCTGCAGCCGGAGATCGTCGATGAAGGTCTGCGGAAAGAGTCCCACTAGTCCTTCAACTCCACAACGGTGACGCCGCCGCCGCCCTGATTGGGCGGCGCCGTCGCGAATCGCGCGACGAGCGGATGCTGCGTCAGAAAGCCGGTGAGCGCGCGTTTCAGCTGACCCGTGCCGTAGCCGTGGATCAGGCGGATGACGCGCTGATCGGTCAGCAGCGACTCGTCCAGAAACCGCTCCGCCCGCGTGATCGCTTCATCGACGGTGCAGCCGATCACATTCAGGTCTGATGGCGTCGACTCGCGCGGCTGGAGCTCCACGTGCACGCTGACCTTAGCCACCGCAGGCTGTCCGCCGATCACCCGCAGATCGCGGATGCTGGCGCGCATGCGCTTGCCGCGCACGTCAAGGTCGGCCGTGCCGTCGTGCAGGGCGATGACCGTGGCCTCGAGACCCAGACCACCCACGATGACTCGGCTGCCGACGGTGACAGGGCTCAGGGCTGAGGGCTCAGGGCTCGCGCTCGTGGGCTGGTCGCTCGCGACGCGCGCGGTGATCGCATCGACCGCGGCGCGGGCGTTGCTGCGCGCGGCGCCGGTATCGCCGGTCGAGACGAGCCTCGGCCCGCGCGCGATGGCGTCGGCCTTGGTTTTCAGGGCGGCGATGACCCCGTCGATCTCTTTGCGCGCCAGGCGGACCTGCGCCTCCAGCTCTTCGTTCAGCCGCCGCTTGAAGGTCTCTTCCCGCTGGCGCAGCACGTCCTCGCGCTGGTGCATGCGCGTCTCGGCGGCCTGCAGCGTCTCGCGCTCGCGGGTCGCCAGGCGATGTTCGTGTTCGAGTGCGCGCATGTCGTGATCGATCTTCGCGAGATGCTCGTGGAGCTGCGCTTCACGCGCGCTCAGGTTGTCGCGCGCCGCGGCGACGATCGAGGAGTTCAATCCGAGCCGGCCGGCGATTTCGAGCGCGAGGCTGCGCCCCGGGCTCCCGTAAATCAACTGGTAGGTCGGGGCAAACGTATCGGTGTTGAACCCGAACGCCGCGCTGGCCACGCCCGTCGTTGTCGACGCATACGTCTTGAGCTGATCGTAGTGGCTCGTGGCGATCACCGTCGCGCCGCGCTGGCGGAAGTGATCGACGATGGCCACGCCGAGCGCGCCGCCTTCAATGGGATCAGTACCCGATCCCACTTCGTCGAGCAGCACGAGCGCCGGCGTCACCATCTCGCGGTCCATCGACGCAATGTTCGTGATGTGCGCCGAGAACGTGCTGAGGCTCGCTTCGATCGACTGCTCGTCGCCGATGTCCGCGAACAGCGATCGGAAGACCGGCAGACGCGATCCGTGCTCGGCGGGAATGCGCAGCCCGGTCTGCGCCATCATCGCCAGCAACCCCGCGGTCTTCAACGCGACCGTCTTGCCGCCTGTGTTCGGTCCGGTGACCAGCAGAATCGTCGCGGGCGGAATGATCTTGATCGTCACGGCCACGGGATGCTTCAGCAGCGGATGCCGTGCCGCCTGCAGCTCGAACGCGCCATCGGTCGAGAGCACGGGCTCGATCCCGTCGATCGACTCCGAGAACCGCGCGCGCCCCTGCAGCACGTCGATGTCGGTGGCCGCGTCGATCGTCCGTTGCAGATCGCCCGGGCGCTGGCGGAACGCGTCGGTCAGCGCCAGCAGGATGCGCCGGACCTCTTCGTGCTCCTGCTCCTCGAGCGCGACGATGTCGTTGTTGATCTCGACGGTGCTGAGCGGTTCGAGAAACAGGCTGGCGCCGCTGGTGGAGGCGCCGTGCACGATGCCGGGGATGCTGCTGCGATGCTCGGCTTTCACCAGCAGCACGTAGCGGCCGTTGCGCTCGGAGACGACCTGATCCTGCAGGTATTTCGCCGTCTCCTTGCCGCGCAAATATGACTCGAGCGTCGTCCGCAGACGCGAGCGCTGCTTGCGCAGGCGATCGCGAATCAGTCGCAGCTCCGGGCTCGCATGATCCACGACCTCGCCCGACGGGTCGATCTTCTCGCGCACCTGCGCGGATTCGCCTTTGAACGATGCGGCGCCGCCGGTGGCCGCCTCGAGCAGCGGGTACGATCCCGCCGCGCGGCGGATGCCGGTGCGCGAGTCGTCCACTGAATCGAGGAACGTCGAAAGCGCCAGCAGCCGCAGCGACTCGAGCGCCCGGCCCTCGACCGCCAGCGCGGCCAGAATCAGCGGCAGCTCGCTCGACGCGCGCAGCGGAAACAGCCCCTGCGCCGCGACGAAGCGCACCGTTTCACTGGTCTCGGCCTGGAGGTGCGCCACTCTCTGCGGATCGATCGACGGCTGAAGGCGACCGAGACGCTCCGCGCCCAGGGGCGTCAGCGCGAAGCCGGTGACAGCCTCCACGATCCGATCGAATTCGAGAGCCCGCAGGGCGCTTGGTTGCATGGGAGGGAGGGGAACCGTTAATACTACCGTACGGAGAGGGCTAAAGGCTTAGGGCTCAGGGCGAAAAACACGGCCCTCGCAAGCCCCCTGACCGAAGCCCTGAGCCCTCAGCCCTATGCCCTTAGCGTCGCTATAAGTGGTTGATAAGCGACGCGATGCTGGCCGCTCCGAACCCGTTGTCGATGTTTACGGCGGAGACCTCCGACGCACAGTGGGTGTTTGGCAGGAAAGGCGGTCCGCTCTGCAGGTCAGCGCGCAGAAACTGCGACCTCTGTGTCGTCAGCCTCTCGATTCAGGCCAGATTTCCCCGATCGGTTGTTGGCACGGCGCCCGCTATCCGGTGTGGCGTGGCCGCGCCCTCGACGACCTACGAACCGCGGTGTCCCGCGCAGACCGCGCTCCATCAGATCGTGTGCGATCACTTCGAGACTTTTCGCGCGGAGGCCGCCGGCCTGCGCGACGGAGAAGGCCTGCCTCGATCGCGGCGCGAGTGCGCTTTGGTAGCAGAGTGTCCGTGATTGGCCGAGTTATCCGTTGCGTACGACGCGGCAGATCCGAGCGCCGCCTTTCGACGGACGCTGGTTTTCGCTCGGTCAGCCCTCCCGCGGTCCGCCAGCCGTGTCGCGACAGTTGCTCGCCAAGGCGGCGCGGGGCGCTAGTTGTTCAGGGCGCCGGCCGTGATCCAGTCGCGGATCATTTTTACCTGGGCGTCGGTCAGGTACGGCGGGCCATTGCGCGGCATCCGCAGCCCGACGATCCCCGCAGCGCCTTCGAGCTTCTGCACGAGATAGCTGCTGTTCGCGTTGCCGGCGATCACGCGGACAGCTCCCGGCAAGGCGACGCTTGACACGCCCACCAGTTGGGCGAACGCCGAGCCAGCCTTCAGATTCAGTCCAGCGGATGGCGTGCGGCCCACGTCGGTGTGGCACGTCGCGCAGCCGGGGTCGAAGATCTGCGTCTGGATCTGCGTCAAGGTCGGGGCCGTGCTCGCGGGCGTTGTCGGTGTCGTGGGGCTGCTCCCGCACGCGCCGGCAGCCATCGCCGCCAGGAGCGCACCAAACGTCAGGCTAAGGCGTGTTGCGGTGATTCGTTTGTTCACGAATTTTCTCCGGTTCTGCTGTGTGTCGAGTGAACTGACATAGTTTTCCCGTTGAAGTTGAGCTCCCACAGACATCAGCAAGATGCGTGCCCGGAGGACGCCGCTGAAAATCAGCGAAAATGCCAAACATCGGCGGAATGAGGGCGGACGTCGTACGCAGATTTACCGCTCGGCGTAAAGACCGCCGATTCGCGAAAACCATCAAGAATTAGACAACTGAAACGTGCCGCTCCTTGACGCGGCGGACGCTAAATTTAGACTGCCCCGGCGTGGTGGAGGCCCGGGAGCACGAACCCGATCTCCTCGGCAATCCACTCCGGCTTCGCGCTCCCCTGACAGGCACCCCAGACCGACGCCGGCTCGTTGCCGTACCGGATCATGCCGCTGTGCCGCGACGTATCGCGATCGACCGACGGGTTCAGGTCCGCAAAGCCCATCCTTCGCCGGAGGCGCTCGATGTCGTCGGGCGCGCCCGTCAGGAACAGACTGTTCCCGGCGGCGCCGTGCATCTCCGCGTAGTCCTTCAACTTCGCCGGCGTGTCTTCCTCCGGCTTGAGCGTGATGGAGTAGAACGCGACGTGTGCGGACGTCCGCTTGCGCAGCAGCGCCTGCGCTTTGACCAGGTTCATCGTGATCGTCGGGCACACCCCGTCGCAGTCGGCATACATGAAGTTCAAGACCACGATCTTGTCTTTGATCAGGTCGTCGTAGAGCCGCACGCGCCGTCCGGTGTGGGTGACGAGCGGCACGTTCGGGAAATACCGGTCCCTGATGATCTCGCGCCCCGACAACGGCGGAGCGAATCGCCCCACCGCTTTGTCTGTGGCCGTCGCCTCGGAACGTCCCGGCGCGAGCGCGGCGACCAGCGGTCCCAGGAGACCGGCCGCCAGCCAGTGTCGTCTCTCAATCGATCTCACGCTGTTGCTCCTTCGCGGATCGCCGCGCATTCGGCCGCGTTATGGCCTCGGATTCGTGTCGCCAGTCGGCGCGATGTCAAAGCGCAACATCATCGCGTGGTCCTCGTGGATGACGTTGTGGCAATGCATCACGTACCGGCCGACCCAGTCACGGAAGCGCATACGCATCGTGAGGTTGGAGTTCTCGCCCATCCGCGCCACGTCCTTGCGTCCGAGATTGACGCCGGTGCTGGCGCCCGTACAGCCGTTCCAGCAGTACTGGGAGGCCCACCGGTTGTAGCTGGAGCCGTCGGTGGTCGCGCTGCCGTAGAGGCCCGGCGCGCCGCTGGTGATCTGGAATTCCTCGAAGTGCACGTGGATCGGATGCGACCAGTTCCACCCGCTCGAGAACTGCCACTCCTCCATGCTGTTCTGGGCGACGGTCATGCGCGGCGTGTTGCAGTCGAAGAACAGGCCGTTCACGGTCCATTGACCGTTGTTCCCCTGATCGAAGTTGAAGCTGCGCTGCACGCGCGGGGTGCCCGCGACGCTCGGCAGCGCATAGAAGGCCATCGGCGTCGTCGCCGGGTTCGCGCTGTTGTCGGCCACCGCGGGAAGATCGACGACGATCTTCAGCAGCAGGTTGCCCTGGCCGCCGGCGAGCACGTTACCGCTCGGGCCTCGCCCGTTGGACTGTTCGAGCCGGTTCTCGATGTACAGCGTCTTGCCCGCGAACGCCGCGAAGTCGATGATGACGTCCGCGCGCTCCGACACGCTGAGGGCGACGGCGGGCACCTGCAGCGGCGCCGGCAGGAGGTTCCCGTCGTTCGAGATGTGCCAGAACGGATTCGCCGCGCTCGGATTCGTGAGGTCGGTGAGGTACATCTGGCAGAAGCGCGACGGCCCGCTGTTCAGCCAGCGGAAGCGGTAGCGGCGCGGGCTCACGTGGAGCACCGGCTGGATGACGCCGTTGACGGTGAACTTGTCGCCGAGGATCCCGTCGAGATTGAACGAGTCGAACGCCAGCATGCCGGTGGAGGCGTCGAACACCTTGTCGGCGAACATCATGGGGATGTCGTAGTTCGGGAAAGACGGCAGACGGAAGCCGCTCGTCTCGTCGCCCGTGTCGTACTGGTTGAACATCAGATAGAAGCCGGCCAGCCCTTTGTAGACGTTCTGCGAGGTGAAGCTGATTCGGTGGTCGTGGTACCACAACGTGCTCTGCGCCTCGTTCACGTCGCCAATCGGCGCATAGTCGGAGGCAAAGCCGGCAAGCGCATTGGGGTAGTACTGGTCGTAATACTGCCCCGCCGCAAAGAAGTCGCACGGGAAGCCGTCGCTTTCCGAGGGCGTGTGGCCGTTGTGCAGGTGCGTCGAGACCGAGTTGATGCCGAAGCCGCCATTCGAGGATGGCAGGTTGTTCACATTGCGAACCAGCACCGGCGTGCCGTAACGCGCGACATAGGTTGGACCCGGCGCGATGCCGTCGAACGTCCACAGCGTCTGCAGCGGCAACTGGTTCGACATGCGCACCTGCGCCTGCTGCTGGTTCACCTGATAGACGACCGGCGCCGGGAACGCGAAGCCTTTCGCGGGCGCCTGATGCGATCGCGTGCGTCCTTCGTAGGGGAGGCCGGTGGAAGGATTGATGGCCCTGTTCGGCGCGACGGTGGGCGCCGGCGTCAGCGCCGACAATGATGTCGCCTGCTTCACGGGCATGATCGGCATCGCCATGGTCCACGGCGTGGTCGGCGGGCTGGCGGGCTGGCCACCCAACCAACTGCTGCCGCCGTACGTCTGTCCCCGCGCGCTCAGGCCCTGCTTCGCGGCGAGAATGCCGGCGCCGGTGAGAAGGCCCATCTTGAACAGATCACGTCGATTCATCAGACCGCCTCGAATCAACTCCTGACGGTTGCTGAACGCGGTATACATCGCCTTCCACTGCGCGCGTGAGATACGTTCACCCTTGCTGTCGAAATACATGCCTTCTCCATTGATCGTCGTTGGGGGTTGAATCTGAGTGCGGTTGCACACGACATGGCAAACCGAACGCCATACGACGAAAATTGAAAATGTTTGGCATTTTTCGTAAATTTGAAATCACCACGAGCCAGAAGTCTTCCCAAGAGAGGATTTTTTTAACCGCGGACGCGGCTGTGTCGAGGGGGCTGCGTCTGAGAAGGGGATTCTGTTACCCTCGGCAGCCCTCTAATGTGGCCTATCGTCATAGCGGCTGAATGAAGGCGACGCTGTTCGCGAATTGATGATGGTGCTCGATCAGGCGATCGGCGTCCTTCGATTTTTCGTCACGCTCGCGCTCCTTGTCGCGGGCCGCCTGCTCGATGGCTTTCTGCTCGGCCGCATCGCGCTGGATGGTCTGCTCCACGTTGGCCGGCGGGGTCTTGCCGGCCGCCAGGTAGACCGCGCGTGACGTTTCCTGGACGCTGGATTTGATGCCTTTCGCCTGATAGTAGGCCCATTGATCGGACGCCTCCGCCTGAAGCCGTCCGGATTCGGTCTTCAGCACCAGCGCCTCGTTCACCGTACCGCCTGCGCGCAACGCGGCCACCACGCCGAGCGCGGCCAGGATCGCCGTAGTCAACGCGATATTCGAAGCAGCGCGCCGGCGGGCGGTTCGGGGATCGCCTCCCGGAGGCTGTCGGTATCGTTCTCCGGTTGCTCGGGCATGGCTCCATCTCCCTACGGCGTGCTCGGCGGCGGAATGCGCTTCTTCGTCGCCTGTTCGAACGCGTAGGCCATCTCGATCAACGCCGGCTCGCTGCACGCCAGGCCGGTGAAGCCCACGCCATACGGCTGATCGTTCGCGTTGAATCCGGCAGGGAATGCCGGGTTCGGCGCGTTCGGGATGAAGCCGTACGGGAGGATGACGGTGGGAAATCCCGCGCGGGCCGCGATGCCGGCCGAGCTGCTGCCCGGGAAGAGCAGCGCGTCGAGGTTGTTGATCGCCATGACCTCACCGATGCCGTGCGTATCGGACAGGAAGATGTCGCGCGCGCGGTCCTGTGTGTACCTCGCCAGATCCGTCGTGAGGTTCATTTCGTCGGACGTGTCGAGCAGGTCCTGCCGGTATCTGATCGCGTTCTGCGAGGCGTTGGCGGTGTTGAACTGCCGCAGTTCGGTCAGCGACTTGACGGGCGCCGTGGGACCGAGCGAGGCGATGTACGCGGCGAAATCACGCTTGAACCCGTACTTGAACACCGTCGAGCAGTCCACGTCGGTCGCTTTGGTGCCGACACACGTGCCGATCACCGCGTTGTTGTTGTTCGGGGTCCCATCCACGATGCTCGGGATGTTCGCGGGATCG
>JAYVMG010000259.1:0-10357 GCA_043759095.1 Acidobacteriota bacterium
GATGCTTTATATCCATCCCGACGAGTGCATCGACTGCGGCGCGTGCGTCCCGGCGTGCCCGGTCGATGCCATCTATTCGCTCGACGCGACCCCGCAGAAGTGGGACGCCTTCATTGCGAAAAACGCGGACTATTATCAGAGGTAGGTGAATGGGTCTCATCGATCACCGGTTCGAAGACAACTTCATCACCACGACCGTTGACCGCATCCTGAACTGGGCGCGCGAGTCGTCGATCTGGCCGATGGGCTTCGGTCTCGCGTGCTGCGCCATTGAGATGATGGCGGCGTCGGCGTCGCGGTTCGACATCGCGCGCTTCGGCGCGGAAGTGTTTCGCGCCTCGCCGCGCCAGTCGGATCTGATGATCGTCGCCGGCACCGTGACCAAAAAGATGGCGCCCGTGCTGCGCCGGCTGTACGACCAGATGCCGGAGCCGAAGTGGGTGATTTCGATGGGGAGCTGCTCGAACGCGGGCGGCCCGTTCCCGACCTACAGCGTATTGCAGGGCGTGGACAAAGTCGTGCCGGTGGACGTCTACGTCTCCGGCTGCCCGCCGCGTCCCGAAGCGCTGCTCTACGGCTTGATGCGGCTGCAGGACAAGATTCGGAAGGAAGGCACCGTGCTTCGCAAGGAGCGCACGATCATGTCGGGCGACACCGAGCCGACGCTCAACAGTAAACGGTTCGACGCCGCCGGCGAAAGGGTGTAGCGCGAAGGGTGTAGCCGAGCGAGATTATGCTGATCAAATTCCTCAAGAACATTTTCCTGGTCGACCTGCTCAAGGGCATGTGGATCACGATGCGCTACACGCCGCAGCCGGCGTTCACGTTCCAGTACCCGGCGGAACGGCGTCCGACGGCGCCGCGATTCCGCGGCGTGTTGCGACTGCAGACCGAGCCCGCCACCGGCGCGCAGACGTGTATCGTCTGCGATCAGTGCGCGAAGGCATGCCCGGACGACCTGATCGCGCTCGGCGGCCATCGCGAGCCCGGCCAGAAGATCAAGATCCTCGACTACTTCGACTTCAACCTCTCGCGCTGCAGTTTCTGTGGGTTGTGCGCCGAAGTCTGTCCGACCAAACCCATCAAGGCCCTGATCATGAGCGAGGACTACGAACTCGGCAGCTACAGCCGGGAGACGCAGATCCTGCGGGTTGACCAGATGTATGACGGCGTCGCGATCGAACAATACACGCGCTGAAACACTTTTCGCTTCTCGAAAGCCCCTAAGGGGTGCATCATCCCTCTACGCCTTGAGCGTGTCCGGCCCGGTTCTTGTAATAGCCGGGCTTGGACCAAGAACCACGCATCAGGGTCCACGGACATAGTTCCCGGAGGGGTCATGCGTAGCGTTTACCGTGCGGTCGCGGTGTCTGCTCTCGTCGCGGCTGCGTCACTGGTTATTCGCGCAGACGTCACCACGCCCTCCCAGGCGGCCGAAATCCAGCTGCAGCTCGGAGACATTCTTTTCTCCGAGGGCAAGTACCTCGATTCGCTCGACGCCTACAAGAACGCGCTGAAGGTCTCGGCGTCAGACGCCTACCGCCGGCCGCGCATCGGGGTCATCGCCTCCGCCCTGCGCGTGGCGGAGTTCGACCTGGCCCGAGACGAGGCGGAGAAGCTGTTCCAGGCCGACCCCAATGGGCCTGACGCGATGAGCCTCTACGGCGACGCGCTGTGGTCGATGGGCCTGTTCCAGGAAGCGGAGACCAAGTACAAGGACGCTCTCGCGGCCGCGCCCGATCTGGCGCGCGGGCACCATGGGATGGCGAAGGCGCTGGCGGCGCGCAGCCACCTCGACGAGGCGATGAACGAGGCGCAGGCGGCGCTGCGACTGTCGCCGCGCGACATGGAAATCCACCATACCGTCGGCACGATTTACGAGCGGCTGCACAAGTACGAGGAGGCGGCGGGCGCCTACTCGAACTACACCAACCTCCTGCCGAACAAGGATCACAGCGAGAAGGCGGACTGGTCGCGCGCGGAGATCCGTTTCCTGCGGTCGTTCGGCCAACGCGTGCCGTTCGAATCCGAGGCGGGTAGCGATGACCGCCTCTACACCGTCGACTTCCGGCTGGTGAACGACAAGGTCGTCGTTCGCGCGAAAGTGAACGACGCGTCCGCGCAGGACTTCGTGGTCGACACCGGGTCCGAGAACACCGTCATCACGCGTCCGACGGCGCAGCGGCTCGGCATCACGCCGGTGACGTACACGCTCAGCGCCGGCGTCGGCCGCGTCGGGCTGCGTGGCCTGCAGCTGGCGCGCATCGACTCGCTGGAACTCGGATCGCTGAAGCTGCACAACGTGCCGGCGCTCATCAAGAACCCGCCGCTGCGCGACATTCCGATGAAGGAGACCGAGGGACTGTCACCGATCGCGCTGGGCTACTCGATGGTGATCGACTACCAGACGCACAAGCTGACGTTTGGCAAGCACCTGCCGGATGAGCCGAAGGACTTCGAGCTGCCGCTGCGGCTGCACCGGCTGGTCACGGTGCGCGGCACGGTCGACGGCAAGCACCAGGCGAACTTCGTCGTGGACACGGGCGGGGAAGTGATTTCGATCAGCTCGGCGACCGCAATCTCACTGAACCATGTCGAGACGGGCCGCCGGATTGCGCTGAAGGTGTACGGCACGTCGGGATGGGATCCCGACGCGTTCCTGATGCCGGGCGTCGACCTGATGTTCGACACGATCAGCTACAAGAATTTCCCTGTCGTCGTGCTGAACCTGAACGCGCCGAGCGCCCTCCTCGGCTTTCAGCTGGGCGGGATCGTCGGACACAAGTTCCTGAGCAAGTACCGCGTCGGCATCGACCTCGAACGGTCAGTGCTGCGACTCAAGAACCTGTCATAGGCAACTCTCAGGTCTCAAGTTTCAACTCTCACGATTCAACTTGAGACTTGAGACTTGAGCATTTACACACGCGCTTTCCGCTTCAGCCGTTCGGCCCGTCGCGCGTGCGCCTCGTCACACACCCGGCGCTCATCTTCTGTTTCGACCAACAGCGGCGCCACAGGGATCTTCGCGCCGTCCTTGTCGATGGCGACGAAGGTCAGGAACGCCGTGCTGGTCATGCGCCGCGTTCCGGTCAGCGTTTCCTCCGAGAACACATCCACCTGCACCTCCAGCGACGTCGTGAACACGCACGTGACGCGCGATTGCAGGATGATCAGGTCGCCGACCTTGATCGAATGCAGGAACTGGAGGTCGTCGACAGCGGCCGTGACGAGCAGCGTCCGGGTGTGGCGATGGCAGGCGATGGCGCCGGCGATGTCGATGAGGTGCATGACGGTGCCGCCGAGGACGAACCCCAGCGGATTCGCGTCGTTGGGCAGCACCATCTGCACCATTTCGGTGGCCGACTCGGCCGCGCGCTTTGGTGTGAGGTCCATGAAAGCCGGCTAGAAGTCGTATCCAATCCAGAGCGCGAAGCGCGGCTTGCGGAAGTCGGCTGCGCCGTTGACGCACTTGCCACTGGTGTCCACGGTCGTGCAGGCGAACACCACGTTCTCCCAGCCCTGGTTCATCAGCGTCCGCCACGACCAGTCGAAGTGAATGGGGAAGCCGAGCGCGAAGGTCTCGAGGCCCAGGCCGTACGACGCGCGGCCGTCCTGGAGGCGGAAGCCCGACACGTTCTGCGCGGCGTAGTTGAGCGCGAAGGACTGCACGCCGGTGGTCGGGTTTATCGTTTGAATGGCCTGGCCCAGGATGTCGGTCTTGTATCCGGTCGGGACCTGGCAGGTGACCGACTGGTTGTTGGCGAACTTGAAGCCGGTGGTTTCTCCCGTGCATGGGTTCGCCGACGGCGCGTTGCTGAACCAGGCGCCGCCGATGCCGGCAAAGAACACCCCGCGAATGCCCCCGATCACGCCGATGGGCGTCAGCGCCGCTTCGATCAGCGGGAACCGCAGCTCCACGTTCGCGAATGTCAGGTTCGATCCCGCGAATTGCAGGTAGTCGTATCCGCGCAACTCGGAGTTGCCACCGAAATACTGGAAGTCCGGAAAGTCGCCCAGGCTCTTGAAGCCTTTCACGCGCATCGCGAGCACGCCCGTGCTGCCGAGCCGCTGGTAGTAGCGGGCGTCCGCGTCTACCGTGCGCCGAGAGAGGAAGCTCCCGAGTTTCGGCGCCTCGGTGTATGCCAGCCGCATCGTGCTGCCAGCGAGCGGGCCGAACTCTCGGAAGACCGTCGTTTCCTGGATGAACGCGGCGCCGAGCGGCAGCAACGTGCCGTTCTGCAGCACCGTCGTGCCATACAACGACTGCTGGTACGCCTGCGACTGCTGTTGCAGCGCCGGATCCTGATACGACTCGTCGAGCTGCGTGAGGCCGCCGGATATTTCGACGCGGCGATAACGGCTGAACGGGTAGATGCCGAACGCGCTGCCGCCGCGCACGGTACGCGTCGCGACCGCGTCGCTCCGGCTCAGCAGCGGCGCGATCGACGGATCGATGAAGGTGTTGGTGATGCCGTAGAAGAACTGCGTCTGCGAGAAGCCCTGCAGCGCGAACTGGAAGCGGCGCGACAGATCCACGTAGGACAGCGACAGCGAGCGGTACTGCGAAATCGACGCGGCGTAGAAATTCACCTGCTTGTCGCCGAGCACGTCGCCGAAGTTGACCTGCGTGCCGCCGAAGATGTCGCCGTTGTTGGTGACGCCGACGTTGATCGGCGGCCGCCCCTCGAGGAACATCTTCTCGAACGTTCCCTTTTTGCGGTCGTTCTCCTTCACCAGCGTGTGCTGCAGCGGCGCCTGGAAGTCGATCACCGGTCCCGGCGCGCCGAAGTCCGACGAGGCGGCGGTGTGCAGCGGTTCCTTCCGCTCGAGCGTCCGGATGCTGTATTCGTTCTTGAAGTAGCTGATGAACGCGATCCGGTTCGCCTTGCCCTCGTTCAGCACGATCGGCGACCAGTTGCCGCCCACCGCGTCGGTGTACTGCCGCAGCTCGCCGGTCGTCAGATCCAGCGTCCAGATGTTGAGAATGTTGCCGTTGCGCGCCACTTCCGGCTCGAGCGGCACGGCCGGGTCGGTCGCCGTCGATCCGAACACGATGGTGTGGTCGTCGATGAACTGCGCGCCGGTCTCGTCCTGCGTGCCGAAGGTGATTTGCGTCTTCTTCTTCGTCGCCAGTTCGAGCCGGAACAGCTTGTCGTTGCCGCTGACCCGGGCCGTATAGACGATGAACGTGCCGTCGGGGGAATAGCTCGGCGCCCGGTCGCCGAACGGATCCGAGGTCAGGTTCGTCACGTCCTTCGAGTCGAGATTGATCGAGAAGATGTCGCCGACCGCATCGCGCAGCGCGTCAAACGCGATCGACTTGCCGTCGGGCGAGAACGAAGGCGACTCGGGCTCGTCCACCGTCTTCATCGGAATCCGCTCTTCGATGTTCCGCGTCAGGACGTTCTGGATGATCAGCGTGCGTTCTTTCTCGGTGCGCACGAAGTAGGCGAGTCGATCGCCTTTCGGCGACCACGCCATCCACGGGTTCGCCGCCTGATCCACGCCCATCTGGACGATGTGATCGAAGCCCAGGTCCTTGTCGAAGCCGTTGGTCAGGTTACGGACGATCGACCCGTCCTTGGACGAGACCAGGATGATGTCGAGCTCCTGATCCTTGCGGTTCACCGTGACGACCGCGATCAGATCGCCTGACGGCGACGGCGCAATCGACAGCGCCTGGGCGAAGTTGGTCTTCTCCTTGTTCGGCGAGAGGTCGCGCCCGTAGTCGGCCGGCCGCTCCTTGTCGCGGAACGGCTTGAAGCGATCCTTCAGGTACTTTTCGAAGTTCTGGTCGAACTCGTCTTTCTTCATCTTCAGCGCTTCTTCGTAGGCGTCCTCGCCGCCGCCGATGACGCTCTTGCGCAGCGCGAAGAGGAACTGCCGAATCCCTTCCTTGCCGAACTTGGCTTCGATGTACTCGAACACCGCGTGGCCCAGGTTATAAATCAACCGCGACGGCCCGCCGCCGCCGTAGCCCTCGAGTTCGGTCATCTTCGGGATGATGTCGGCGATCGCCGCATCGCGCACCGCCATCAGGTCGAGCGGTTCCCACTGCCCGCGTTCGAAGTCGGACAAGCCTTCGTTCACCCACAGCGGCACGCTGCGGCGAATCAGTCCCTGCGGGATGATGTCGAACTCGAACTGATGCGTCAGCTCGTGCACGATGAGGCCGTACAGCCGATCCGGCGGATCGTCAATCGGCGCGACGATACGCTTCTGGCCCGGTTCGGCGAAGGCGCCCACGCCTTCCTGCGCCGCGCCCGGGTCGATGTTCTCCTGCTCGAACTCGCTGTGCGTCTTGAAGAGAATCAGTGCCACCTTGAAGGAGAGGTCGTGCTTCAGGTCCGCGCTGATCTGCTGGTAGGCGCTCTCGGCGTAGCCCGCGATCCGCTCCAGGTGCGGCTTCAGCGCCGGGTAGTACCAGATCTCGAAGTGGTCCGTGGTGTAGATGCGCCACTCAAACTTGTCGTAATGGGGGTTGTTCTTGCCAAAGTAGGGGACCATCGAGGTCTGAGCCCCGGCGAGGCTGGCGTGACCACACAGCAGTACGACAGCGAGTCCGGCGATCAGGCGAACGGGCAACACGCGGGTGCGCATAAGCAGTACCTCGAAAAGGCCACAACAGTGGAAACCGGGGCGATCTTACTGTTGACGGAGACGCCCCTGCAAACGTTGTGCTCGCCTGTTTCGCGTAGCAAGCAGCCGGTTGTCCTCTGCCGGACGCGACCGCCGACCCCTTTAAGCGACAGGTATACTCGGGAGGCTGGAATAAACAGTGGCTGCCAAGGGTTCTAGAGTGGTGTCGCCCGCCTTCGAGGCCGAGGCGCTTGCGTCGCTCGATAGCCTCTATCGGGCGGCGTTGCGGCTCACGCGTGTGCCGGCGGACGCCGAGGATCTGGTCCAGGAGACCTATCTGAAGGCGTTTCGCGCGGTCGATCGGTTCGAGCCGGGCACCAATCTGAGGGCCTGGCTGTTCACGATCCTCCACAACACCGCGTTGAACCGGGCGCGCGACCGCGCGCGCGACACGGTGGCGGTCGACAGCGAAATCGTGGACCGGGCCGCTGATGCACCGCCGCTGGGCGGGGCCTCGGCCGGCGCCGCGGAAACGCCGGAAACCTTGCTGCTGCGCGAGACGCTCGCGCCGGAGTTGCAGGCGGCGATCGACGCGCTGCCCGCCGCGTTTCGGCAGGCCGTCTGGTTACGGGACGTGGAAGAATTTTCGTACGCCGAAATTGCCGAGATGCTGTCGATTCCGCTCGGTACTGTCATGTCGCGCATCTCGCGCGGCCGGCACATGTTGTTCGAGCAGTTGAACCATTTGCGACCAGTCCATGCCTAACTGTCAAGCACCGCACTGTCAACAAATCGATCCGCTCGTGACGCCGTTCATCGACCGCGAGTTGTCCGACGCGGACCGCCGCGCGGTTGAGGCGCACCTGCTCGCCTGTCCGCCCTGCCACTCGCGCGTCGAGGCCGAGCGGGAAGTGCAGGCGCTGATTCGCGCGCGCGTGCCGGCGCTGAAGGCCGCTGATGCCCCGGACGCGCTGCATGCCAGGTGCTGGGAGCTGGCGCGGCGGACGCCGTGCGCTGTCGTCACAGCGTCGCACGCGCTGAAGCCGGCGACCCCGTTGTCCTCGCGTCTCGTGCCGTACGCCCTCGCCGCCTCGCTCGTGCTCGTCGTGGGCGGCGCGTTCGTGTATCAGGCGACGGACAAGTCGGCGCGCGTGCTGGCGGCCGAACTCACCGCGGATCACGTGAAATGTTTCGCGATGAACCGCGCGCTGGGCCTGCACGCGGGCGCCACGGCGGTCGAGAGTTCGATGGCCGACGGCTTCGACTGGCGCATGCACCTGCCGGCCGATCCGGCGAGCGCCGGACTGGAACTGGTGGGCTCGCGTCAGTGCCTGTACGGCGAAGGCGAGATCGCGCACATCATGTATCGTCACGACGGGCACCCCGTGTCGCTCTTCATGCTGCCCAAGACCGCGCGCTCCGAGCAGCTCGTCGAGGTGCTCGGACACGAGGCGGCCATCTGGTGCGTCGGCAACCGCACATTCGTGCTCGTGGCGCGAGAGCCGCGCCGCGAGGTCGAGCGCATGGCCTCGTTCGTCCAGGCGTCATTGCGATAAGATCAGGGGCTAGAGGCTCTGGCCTGGGGGCTGCATTGTGCAAGCCCCAAGGCTCCAGACCCCGGTCCCGACGGAGCCACTGACATGAATACTCGATGGATGATTGCGGCGGCCGGCTGTCTGGCGCTCGCGCTGCTGACGCTGGGTGCATCGCCGGACTGGCATTTCGATCGCGCGGAAGCATCGACCGACGTGGCGTCGGCGGCTCCGCCCGCGACGTCGGCGTGCCCCGCGAACGCGAAGCCCGCGAACCTGAACTTCACGTTGAAGGACGTGGAGAACAAGGACGTGAAGCTCGCCTCGCTGAAGGGCAAGGTCGTGCTGCTCGATTTCTGGGCGACGTGGTGCGGGCCCTGCAAGATCGAGATCCCGTGGTTCATCGAGTTCCAGAACAAATACGGCAAGGATGGGCTGCAGGTCGTCGGCGTGTCCGTCGACGACACGCAGGCCAAGCTCAAGCCGTACGTCGCGCAGATGAAGATGAACTACATGGTGCTGCAGGGCCTTGATCACGACGATCTGCAGGACGCCTACGGCCCGTTGTTCGGCATCCCGGTGACGGTCGTGATTTCACGCGATGGAAAGATCTGCGGCAAACACACGGGCCTCACGTCGAAGGACCGGTTCGAGGCCGAGATCAAGTCGCTGCTG
This sequence comes from Acidobacteriota bacterium, assembly GCA_043759095.1. GTDB lineage: Bacteria > Acidobacteriota > Vicinamibacteria > Vicinamibacterales > CAVVIG01 > CAVQFC01. Next base: position 8,787 of record JAYVMG010000259.1, read on the forward strand.
TAGTATGATCGAGCCAATGTTGAAGGGATTCACGCACGCGCGGCTCGCCTGCGGATGTCGCGTGGCATTTCGCGCCGGCGTCGAGGGCAGCCCGGTCACGGTCGTCGTCGACGAGAAGTCGCCGGCGTGCACGATGCCGTTGCACGTGCGCGATCTCCCGATGTTCGACTACCGCGAAGCGTTGCGTCCGTCGACCCGGCTCGGCCCGCCGGAAGAAGAAGGCTTCGAAGAAGAGAACTAGCGGTCGGTTTTTCCCGTGACAATTCATTCAGACTCGCCCGGCGGCGATTTATCGCGCCTGCGTATCGATCGCGCCGCGGCGCCCCGCCGCCCCTGGCTGCTCTGGGCCATCGTGGCCGTGCTCTGCGCCGCCGGCGTCGTCGCGTATCCGCGCGCCCGCGCGTACGTGGCGGAGCGGCAGGCGCCCGAGGTCGAACTGGTGCGCGCGACCCAGGTGATCGCCGTCGCGGGTGGCTCCACGGATGTGCCCGTGCTGGTGGCGACCGGGTACGTGGTGGCGCGTCACAGTAGCGACGTCGGCGTGAAAACCGGCGGACGCCTCGCGCGCATCCTGTTCGAAGAGGGGACCCGCGTCCGCAAGGGTGCGGTGATCGCCGAGATCGAGCACCGCGACATCGACGCGCAGCTCGAGGCGTCGCGCCGCGCGGTGGCCGAGTCCGAGGCGCAACTCGCACAGGCCCTCGCGGCGCAGGACGAGGACGTGCGCGGTCTGAGCCGTCAGCGCGCGCTGATGAAGGACGGCATCACCACCGATGCCGCACTGACCGGCGCGCAGTCGGCCGCCGCTGTGTCCGCGGCACGCGTGAAATCCGCCGAGGCGGCCATCGCCTCATCGCGTGCGCGTGTGCGCGTCACGGAAGAAGCGATCGAAAACACCAACGTCCGCGCGCCGTTTGACGGCGTCGTGATCAAGAAACGGGCGGAGGTCGGCGAGACGGTGTCGCCCTTCGGCGTGCAAGGGCAGGCGTCACGCGAAGGCGGCGCGATCGCCACGATCGCCGACCTCGGTGAACTCGAAGTGCAGACCGAGGTCAGCGAAAACAGCGTCGCCAAGCTGAAGCCGTCGATGCCGGCGGAAGTCAAGCTGCAGGCGTATCAGGATCAGGTCTACAGGGGGCGACTGCGGCAGGTATTCCCGTCGGCCGATCGCGCCAAGTCGATCGTCGAGGTCCGGGTCACGATTCTTAACGCCGACGCGCAAGTCAAGCCCGAGATGACCGCGAGCGTCACGTTCCAGGAACCTCATGCCAGCGGGGGTCAGACTGGGGTCGGACTAGGGTCAGACCCCAATCCGACCCCGGTTGTTCTCATTCCGAAGCGGGCGGTGACGGATCAGGGCGGGTCGCCGATCGTGTGGATTGTGACCGGCTCCACCGCCGCCCGCCGGACCATCGTGCTCGGGCGCGACCGTCTGGATCAGGTCGAGGTCAAGAGTGGCGTGGTCCCGGGCGACGCGCTCGTACTGAACCCGCCGCCGACACTCACCGATCGCGGCCCCGTTCGTCTGAAAGGGAAGTAGTCCATGGCGCTCATCGAACTGCGCGACGTGA
>JAYVMG010000260.1:0-10341 GCA_043759095.1 Acidobacteriota bacterium
CCTCCCAGTACCGGCTCGACGCGACTGTCGAAAGACTCGCCATCATTGCTCCTGCTGGACTACGGACTGATAGTGATCGTGATAGACGCGGCGCTTCCACAGCCGCTGCGTGATCCAGTTGAGATAGCCGACCGTCGCCGGCGCAATCTGCCACACGTTGTAGAACAGATACAGCGGCAGCACCGGCAGCACGTACCGGCGGCTGCCACGCGGAACTGCGACAGGAATCAGGACCGCCATCAGCACCGTGTACTTCACGTACATCGCCACCGCGTAGAGAGGATTCGTGGCGGCGGTATCACCGATGATCTGCAGCCCTGCGAGATTGTCCATGGCGTTCAGGGCGCTGATCGTCAGCACGGCCACGCCGATCAGTTTCAGCGGGTGCAGCGCGAGCACCAGAATGCCCATGTAGACGATGTACTGGTAGGTGAAGGTGAATCCCCGGTTCGTGCTGCGCATCAGCGCGCGCCAGTGTTGTGCGTAGACCTTGATCAGCCCGAAGCTCCAGCCGACCCGCTGCGAGAAGAGCCGCCGGATTCCCGTCATGCCCTCGGTCTCGACGATCAGCCGGTCGTCGTAGTAAATCCGTTCGCCGTTGAGCAGCAGCAGGAACGTGTTCTCGAGATCTTCCGCATACACCGACAGGCTGTGCCGGTCGAGCACGTACTCGAGTGCGTCGCGCCGGTACATCGCGATGCCCGGCGTGATCGTCGTGTCGCCAAGCGCCTGGCGACCGAGCGCAAACGAGAGGCAGTACTCGAGCTGCTGGAATCGTGAGAGCAGGCCATCACGCTTGATCGTGATCCGCGGGCAGACGGCGGCCATGCCGGTCTGCTGGAACTCGAACACAATCTGCTGAAGCTCGGCCGCCGAATTGAGCAGGCGCGTATCGGGGTCGACGACGACGATCGTCTCGACCCAGGGCGGCAGCGCGGCGAGCAGCGCCTTGATGGCTGCGGGCTTCTGCCGGTTCTGTTGACCGCGGATACTGCGGACGGCGCACCGTTCAAGGCGTTCCCACGTGTCGTCGGTCGAGGCGTCGTCGATCACCCAGAGATGCCTCAGGTGCGGCGCCATCGCGGTCAGGAACCGGTCCAGGCCTGCCTGATCCAGGTTGTGAATCGACGCGAGAATGGCGAACGGGCGAAGGGGCATCTGCTCTCGCGATGAAGGGGCGGCGGCCGGGTTCGACGGACCTGGCCTCGTGTTCCTGCGCCGCAGGTAGACACGCAGCATCACGTCGAGCAGGTCAATGAAGAACGCGCTCGTCGCCAGGAGATACAGACTGACGCTGATCGGTGACGTCATCGGCTACCCGGCACGCCGCTGGTCCACGATCGACTCCACGAGCGAGGAGGCGCTGCCGATTGGCAGCCGCTGCGCGAGCGCTGCCGCGACGACCGGCCGTGACGGTACGTCGCAGCCGCGCCGCTCGAGCGCAGGGATGGCGCTGAGAATCCACAACAGCGAACGGACGCGTGACGGCAAGTGCGGCACCACGTCCGCGAGTTCCGCCAACGACGCGTCGAATGTCGCCTCGATCTCCACCACCGCGTCGCGCACCGCGGCATCCAGCGGAAGAATTTTCGCGGCTTGACTCCACGAGACGCCGGCGCCCTCCACCTGGCGCATCTCGAAGGTCGTGGACGGCCGCAGCTCGGGGTCGCGGGCCATCGCCGCGCCGGAGAAAGGGATCACGTACGGATACATGCCCACCTCGCAGCCGGCCACCACCCAGCGAAACGCCTGTTCGATGTTTTTCGCGACGTCGGACAGCTGGCACCGAGGCGACGACATGATCATGTCGAGGAACGGGGTGATGCCGAGCTTCAGCGCACCCTCGAGGACCGGTTCGATGAACGGAAAGATCTGCGCCTTGTTGAACTCCCGCAGGATCTCCAGCGAGAAGCTCTCGACGCCGAATCCCAGCACGCGAAAACCGGCGGCGCGCATGGCGGCCAGGCGAATCGGCGTCATCGCGTCGATCCGGTTCGTACTGATAAACTGCAATGTCCCGGGAAGATCGCCACGCTGTTTTGCGGCGACAATGCCCTCGCACAGCGGCAGGATGCGCGCATCGTTGCGAAAGACGAAGATGTCGTCCTGGAAGATGACGGTGCGGACACCAGGCTGCGCCCGGACGATGGTTTGAATCATCGAGAGGCATTCATCCGCATCCAGCCGCGCGATCTTCGCGGTGCTGCCCTGCGCCTCGTTCAGAAAGTTCGTGGAGGCGCAGAACGTGCACCCCATCGGGCAATAGTTCAGCGTGATGAGGCGGACCGATCGGATTTCAGCGAGACGCGCTTCCCGATCGGCTTTGACCGGCAGCGCCCCGACTCGGTAGCTGCGCTCGAGCCGCTCCCAGTACTCCGGGTATGGCATCTCTGCGTATGGAATCAGGACAATGGACTCCTTGAGCGCATCACGATTGAGCGCCGGTCCGTGTGCCCGCTGGACGGTGCCGTCGGCGTCGCGCCACGCGGTCCCCGGAATGCCATCGAGCCCGGACTCCGTCCTCACACGCGAGACGATTTCGCGCAGCGGTTCCTCGCCTTCGCCCAGCACCACCAAGTTGAACGGCGCCAACCGCAACATCGCCTCGGGGTCGAAGGTCGCCTCCATCCCTCCGGCGATCAACTGCGTCTCGGGTTGCAACTGCTTGACCAAATGCGCCAGCGCCAGGTCGTACTGCAGCGTCATGCCGGTCGTCGAGATGCCGACGACATCCCACCTCCGCCGCATGAGGGACGTCAGCGCGGCTTCCGGAGACTCCGTGCAGCAATTCGGATCGAAGACGTCGGCATCGACGCCGTGGTGGCGCAGAAAGCCGGCGAGCCGCCACACGCCCAGCGGCGGGGCCAGGAAGGTGTACTCGCCACCTTTCGGATCGTAGGGCCCGATGAGCAGCACGCGCACGTCGCATCGAACCGCGACCGTGCGCAGGGACGATAGAGGGATGACGCCGCCGGGCCTGGTTGGCATGTCGCGAAGGCTAGAGCGGCGCGAACGGCCAGCACAATTACTGACATTACCTAAGGCGGATCACGTCCCCGTCTCAGAAAGATCTACCTAGGGATGTTTCAACCTCGCCCTGACCTCAGATCTCGATGATCTGATGTCGAATGGCGAACTGAATGAGAGCACTGTAGGTGGGCAGGTGAAGCTTACGCATGATGCTGGCGCGATGGACGTCGACGGTCTTGACGCTGATGTCGAGGGCGGTCGCGACTTCCTTGTTGCTGCGCCCCAGCGCCAGAAGCTTGAGGACCTCGAGTTCGCGCGGCGTGACGTCGCTGGGCGATGGTCCGGGCTGGTCGGCTGGCGCCAGCCGGCCGAGGATCAACTTGGTGACGGCTGGGGACAAGAAGGGCTGATCCTTGTCGACGGCCTGCACGGCCCGCACTAAATCACGGGCGGCGTCTGACTTCAAGACCAGGCCATTGGCTCCCGCCGCCAGGGCCCGACTGGCCATCTCTCCCGAGTCGTGCATCGTGAGGACAAGAATCTTGGCGTCGGGACAGACGCGGCGGATCTGTGGAATGGCGTCCAGGCCTCCCAGTTCCGGCATCATGAGATCCAGGAGCACGAGATCCGGCCGTAGTTTGTGGGCTTTGTCAATGGTCTCTCGCCCGGTCGCCGTTTCGCCGCACACTTTCCACTCGGGCCGAGTCTCGAGGAGGGAGCGGATGCCACGCCGCATGACTTCGTGATCGTCGGCGATAAGGATCGACAAGGAACTCAGGCGGCACCTCGGACGAGCGGGACCACGGCCTTGACCCTCGTGCCGTCCGGCCGCGAACTGATCTCCAGCGATCCGCCGAACGGCTCCAGTCGCTCCTGCATGCTCACGATGCCGACGCCCGGAGGCGCGTCGCTGCGCACGCCGGTACCGGCATCCTGGACTTCCAGGACCAGGTCCGACCGGCTGCGACGGAGACGAATGCGCGCGGTGTTGCTCCCGGAATGGCGGTGAATGTTCGTCAGGCATTCCTGAACGATCCGGAAGACCGTCGTCTCCAGGGCTTCCGGCAGGCGGCCAAGGTCCGCCGCCACCTCGGTCTCAACGCTGATACCGCTTCGCTGCACAAAACCATCAATGTACCTGGCGAGCGCGGACGGCAGGCCCACGTGGTCGACTTCCGACGGGTGAAGCAGGTACGCCACCGTGCGGATCTCGCGCAGGCACTCGTCCGCCAGAGTGGCGCTCTCCTCCATAGCTCGCTGGGCACGCGCGTCAAGAGCGCCCGCGGCCTCGTTCGCGACGGACAGATTCATGCAAAGCGCGGCCAGCCGCTGTGCGGTGCTGTCGTGCAGCTCGCGAGCCAGGCGCCGGCGCTCCTCGTCCTCCAGCCGCAGGAGCCGGACCGAGAGCTCGCGCAGCGTAGCCTCCGCCTTCTTGCGTTCGGTGATCTCCCTCGCCACCTTCGAGGCGCCGACGATGCGTCCCGACGAGTCCCTGATCGCGGATACCGTCACGGACACATCCACAACGCTGCCATCCTTGCGCGCGCGCACGGTCTCAAAATGCCGCACATTCTTGCCGCGCCCGATCTGGCGGAGAATCATCGCCTCCTCGCCCTGGCGTTCTGGCGGGATGAGCCGCCGGATCGACTGACCGATCATCTCGGACGCCGCATACCCGAATATCTTTTCCGCCGCAGCGTTCCAGCTTGTGACGATCCCCTGCAAGTCTTTTCCGACGATGGCGTCGTCTGAGGATTCGACGATGGCAGCGAGCCGCGCCGCCGCGGCCTCCATCCGCTTACGCTCCGTGATGTCACATATGGAACGAAGAATCGCCGGTTGTCCGTCGTAGACAATCGACGTGCCTTGGACTTCTACGTCCATGGCCACTCCATCCAGCGTAATAAATCTCAGCTCGATTTTCGGAAGGTTCATGCCATCAATGGCATGCTTCTTCAACCGTTCGAGTACGCGCTGATGAGAATCCGGGTGAACCAGATCGAGGATCGGTTTGCCTACCAAATCTTGCGCGGACGTTGCGCCAAACAAGGTCATGGCGGCGCGATTGACAAACAGCAGCTTCCCGTCGCGATGGACCTCGATCGCATCGGGCGCCCATTCGACGAGGGCGCGGTAACGTCCCTCGCTCTCCTGCAGCGCCGCCGCCGCCCGCCGCTCCTCGCCGGTGGCCATGTCGGCCCGGTTGCGCGCGCGATGGAGCGCCTCATTCAGCGCACTGATAATCACGCCCGCGAGCGCGACAAAGAATTGTTGCCACCGTTCGATCCCTGATGCGACCCGAAAGCTATAAATCGGCGGCAATACGTAATAGCTTGCGGCGAAATAGGAGAGCCCAGTCGCGAGCAGCCCGGCACGCAGCCCTCCCATGTAGGCGCTCAGTATGATCGGCAGGGTGAAGATCACCAACGTTGGCCGCCCGCCCAACGGGGCATCAAGTGCGAGGCGCACCGCGAGCGTGGCGGCCGTCGTGCCCAGAGCGAACACGTAGCCCTGCCATGGCTTCACGAGATAATTTCCGTTGAGCATGTAGGAAAACGTAAATCTAGTATCAGCATCCGTAGATGCCTGTCAAGACGAATCGAAACGTGCGGAAGGCAGGTACACACACCAGGAACGCCGGCGTCTGTGACGTGAATCTTGCACTGGCGAAGGATTTAGCGGACGCGTGTGAGCGACGTCCTGCTAAGCAACCGCCCTAGGGCTTCGGCCGCTTCCCAGAATTGGACGATCTCGTCCTCACTCAGAATACGAGTGCGCCGACGCTCCTTGCCGAACGGAACAATCCCGACGCACGGATTGGCTTCAACGAGGTCTCTCCCGATCGCGCAGTTGGAGACCTTGCGGATGAGGGACTGGGTGCGGTTTCTTTGATGGGCGCGGGGCGATTGGCGATGCCCTTCAACAGCGCAACGACGTCACGCCGCTTGATCTCCGCCGCTTTCACGAGGGCCCACCATCCGTCGCGCTCGATCTCGCCTCGTTCTACCCTTCGGGTTTTGCCTTCAACTCCGCATCGTGCTCTTTGAGGAACGCGCGGATCTCGTCGGTTATCGCCAGCAGCTTCGTCCACTGCTCCTTGTAGAGCGTCACGGGAAACCGGCCGAGGCCGTACACCGATACGCCGCCCTTCTCGCTGACCTTCAGGCTGACGCTTCGGCCACGCTGGCTCTTGAGCTTTTCGTTTTCTGCCTTCAGCCGCTCGAGCTCGGCCCTCAGATCGTCATCGGACATCACAGACCTCGATTCCGACGCGAAGTATACGCCTGCAGCGATGTTCGATCGAGCGCAAGACCAGGGGTTGCAGACCGAATGCTGCAACCCCTGATCGAGCCGACGGACGCTGGCGTCCAACCAGCGTGAGCCGCACCCGTCCTACCGTGCGGGCTGCGTCACCGTCGTCATCTGCAGCGTCACCGCCGTCTGCGCCAGCAGTCTGCCGTTGACCGACGCTCCCGTGTTTGCGGCGATCATGGTCTTGGCCAGGACCACACCCTCGAAGTGCGCACTGGTTCCAATGGTCACCGCGCCGGCAACCTGCCAGAAGATGTTCTTGGCGAGCGCGCCGCCGGCGAGCGTCACGCGCGTCGCATTGCCCTGGTTCAGCGTGCCCGCCACCTGAAAGATCCAGACATCGTTCGGACCACCAGAGAGCGTGACGTCCGTCGTGATCAACACGCCGGTTCCCCATTTGTACAGGCCCGGCGCGAGAGTCAGCCCGCCAATTTCACCGGCGCCCAGCTCCGTCACATCAGGAAACGGGCGTCCCGCCGCATCGTCGTACGCGAATTCCATATCGCCCACAGCCAGCGTCAGGGACGAAGCGTTCGCGAGGGCGCAGGGAAGAGGACCAGCCGCGTCGACGGCGAACACTTTTCCCGACACTTCGCCGCACGTGAGAAGGAGCGCCGCCCCGGTGATGGGACTCGTTCCAACATTCCCGATGACCGGCGACGGATACACGTCGGTGATTCCGGTCTTGCTCAGAATCGCGAAACCGCCGGCGGTGCCGAGGTTCACAGGAACCGGACCAATCCCGGTGTCGAAAGCGCTCGACGCAGTCGCGCGCGCGCTGCCGGATACAACCAGCAGTAGTGCCATCGACGCGATCCCGATCCCGTTGAAAGCCTTCATGGAACATCCTTTCATGGCTGACATCAGCCTCGACTCACCCATGCGCAAGGGCGACGCCAGAGGTGCCGTGCGCAGGATGTCGCGCGACGAAAGGTCGCCGTACTCAGCAAGGCGCTGCGCGAATGGAAGTTGGAACGCGGGGCGAGCGGCCGACAGTGTCGGTGGGCCGTGTTGAACGGAAGATGGATTCGGTACGATTCGCGATCGACCACGCACTTCTTACGCGGTCGCGAGCTTTCGACCGCCTGCCCATTCGCAGCTCATCAGGTTACTTCTTTGACTGCAGGAACACGCGGCCGCCCGCCGCGAGCGCGACCGAAAGGCCGGCGCACATGAAGAAGACGGCACGCACACCCACCCACTCAGCCAGCACACCGGACACCGCCAGGCCGAGGATCTGCCCGAGGAAGATCACCGATGCGTTCGTGCTGCCGACGCGCCCGAGCATGTCGGCCGGCGTCTCGCGTTGAATCAGTGTCGACGCGGGCACCATGATCGCGGCAAACGCAAAGCCGATCGTGAACGTCGCCGTCAGCGCCGCCACGATGTGCGGCACGGCGCCGAGCAGCAGCACGCCCACGCCGATGCCAACCAGTCCCCACAGCACCAGCCCGGTCGGCGATGCCTTCTTCGCGAGCTGCCTGACGATCTGTGTGCCGACCAACATCCCGACGCCAACCATGCCGCTGACATAGCCAAACAATCCACTGCTTGCGTGCAGCGTATCTCGCACCCAGAGCGAGATCAGCGGACCAAAGCAGCCGATCGTGAACAGGCCCGCCGCCATCGCGATGACAAAGAACAGAATCGCCGCGTGGTGGATGATGAACGACCAGCCCGCCTTCATGTCGATCCAGATCGCGTGGATGCGGTTGGACGAGGACCCGGTCGGCGCCAGCAGGGACGCTGGCCTCACGATCGCGACCGACGCGATCAGGCTGGCCGACACCAGAAAGCTGGCGACGTCGATGAAGTAGCACACCTTCGGCGTGAACGCCGCCACAATCGCGCCCGCCGTCGCGGGACCGACGATCCGGCTGCTCATGAACGCGATCTGCATCAGCGCGTTGGCCGAGATGAGGCCCGCCACCGGCACGTGCGATCGAATGGTGACGGTCTGCGCAGGACCGAAAAACGCGGACACGCAGCTGAGCGCGGCGAGCACGGCGTACACCTGCCAGAGCGAGGTCGCCGGAATCAGCAGCAGCGCCAGGCACGCGCGAATCAGGTCGCTCGAGATCAGCGTCGGCTTCAGCGGCCAGCGATCCACGAACACGCCCGCCACCGGACCGACGAACACGATCGGCAGCATGTAGGCGATCTGAAGGGCCGTCAGCTGTGCCGCGGTCCCGTGCATCCGGAACGAGACGACGGCAATCACGGCAAACAGCGCGAGGAAGTCCCCGAACAGGCTGATGACCTGTGCGTACCACACGCGGCGCATCACGGGGATGCGCAGCACGTCGCGGAAAGACAGCAGTACCGGCGGCGCAGTCGCGGTCGCAGTTGACATGGGGAGTGGGTATTCTACGCAAGACTGAAGTCTTGCGCCACGCCGGGCGTCAGTCTTGCGCCACGCCGGGCGTCAGTCCTGCGCCAGGCTGGGCGTCAGTCCCGCGCCACGCCGGGCGTCAGTCTTGCGCCACGCCGGGCGTCAGTCCTGCGCCACGCCGGGCGTCAGTCCTGCGCCACGCTGGGCGTTCGCGGACGCTAGCGCCAACGCAAGCCCGAACGCGGCCAACATCGCCACGACCACTACGATCCGCGCGGATCGGCTCATGCGGCTATTGCTTCTGATCCAACGCGAGCTGTTTCAGATAGATCTGTTCCGACCGATCGACAAATCGCTGGTAGCCCTCGGGATCGACAAACGGGTTGGCCGCGGAGGCCTGCGCTGAGTCTGTCGAGCGCGCCTCGGCCCGCCGCGCTTTGTCCTCGAGCGCGAAGACGCCGCCGTGCTGCGCCACGAACACGTCCGCCTTGATGCCGTGGAGGACGCGAAACGCCTGCGCGTACTGCTCGGCGATCAAGGGCACGCGCTCGTTATGCACCAGATGCACACCGTCATTGATCGTCACGCTGCCGGCGAACACCACGCGATATTTCTTTCCATCCTGCCTCGCCTCCAGCGTCCACGTCGTGCAGCCCTGCGTATGACCGGGCGTGAGGTGCGCGGTGAGCGTCACCCCGCCGAGCGTCACCGTGTCGCCGTCCTTCAGTACGCGGTCCACGGTCACCGGCTTCCAGCCCGGTCCGCCAAGCGCGGACCGGTCGATGCCGGATTCCAGCGCGTCGCGATCGGCATCCATCACCATGACCCGCGCGCCGGTCATACGCTTCAGATCCGCGTGACCGCCGACGTGATCGAAGTGCGCGTGTCCCGTGAGCAGGATCTTGATGTCCGACAACCTGAACCCGAGCCGCTCGACGCTTGCGCGGATGAACGGCGCCGACTCCGCTTCCCCGCTGTCGATGATGATCCCGCCGGCGGGTGTGACGATCAGAAACGACGAGAGGCCGCGCGTGCCGACGTAGTACACATTTCCGACGATGCGTAGTGCGTCGAACGGCTGACGCCAGGTGGGGTCGCTCTGAGCCTGCAGGAACGGGACCGAGACGAAGAGCAAGGCCAGCGCAAGCGCGCGTCTCATGGCGCGGATTATAGGCCGGAACCACGACTGGACCTTCGTGTAGAATCAAACGCATGCGTCTCAGAGTGTTTGCTGCCCTCATCCTCGCGGTTGCCGGCGCTATCAGCATCAGCTGTGGCGGCATCGTCGATCCGTCGCAAAACAACATCACCACGCATACGGGCACGGTGCCAGTCGGCAGCAACGTGAAGATCCAGTTCTCGGCGTCCAAGACGGGCGAGCTGAACGTCAAGGTCGGCACGCTGTCGCCCGCTTCGTCTGCCGTCATCGGTGTGCTGTGGGTGCAGGCCGGCGACGGCAGCTGCAACGGCAATCTGCTCCAGAACAACCAGTTCGCCACAGCCAACACGACGGCGATCTCAGCGCAGATCCAGTCCGGCAGCTACTGCATCGTGATGTACGACGTCGGTGCATTCACCCAGGCCGAGAACTTCTCCGTCACCATTTCTCGTCCCTAAGTCCACGAGCGTGTCCGCGCTCGACGCGACGATCAACGACCTGTATCAACTGCCGCCGAGCGAGTTCACCGGCGCCAGAAATGCGTTAGCGAAAACGCTGACTGGCGCCG
>JAYVMG010000261.1:0-3875 GCA_043759095.1 Acidobacteriota bacterium
CGACGGATGTTACCACTTCGGTTTCAGCGCTGGCGTTGCAGTATGTCCATGACGTCGCGGATGTCTTTGGCATAAAACGCCGGCGGAGCCGAGCGGACGAATCGCTCGAGGTACGGGCGGGCGGCGTCGTGCTGCCCGTCGCGTGCCAGCGTCATCCCCACGTTGTACAGTGCGTCGAAATTCGTCGCGTCGAGCTGGTACGCCTGCTTCCAGGCCTCGACGGCGCCTGTGTGATCGCCGGTCCGCAGCAGGACGACGCCGAGGCCGCCGGCGGCCTGCGAGGACGTCGGGTCGACGCGGATCGCCCGTTCAAACCGCGCCCGTGCCGTGGCGAGATCGTTGCGCTCGAGCGCCAGCACGCCGAGGTTGGCGAGCGGGATGCCGCTGTCTGGTGTCACTGCCAGCACACGCTCGAAGACGCGCGCGGCATCGGCCTTGCGCCCGGTCTGTGCGTACGCAATCCCAAGGGCGTTCAGCGTGTCCGCGTCGGCGCTCGGATCCTTCGCCAGCGGTTCGAGCAGCCGCACGGCTTCAACGGCGTGGCCGCTCTCGGCCAGATAGTTGCCGAGCTGCGTGAGGACGGCGGTGTGCGTGACGCCGGCGCGCAGCGCCTGCTGCATCACGTCCACCGCGCCCTTCAGGTTGCCGCGTTCCCATTCGACGAACGCGAGATGCTGGTACGCGAGAGCCATGTCCGGGCGCCGCGCTAGAATCTGCCGGTACACCTGCGCGGCCTCGTCGAGCTTCCGTCTGGAGTACAACTCGACGCCGCGGTGAATGGCCTGCGCGATGTCGACGAGGCGCTTCGGATCGTCCGCTTCGGTGTAATGCGTTTTGACCGGCGCGCTGCCAGACACATAGCCGAGCGCGCGCAGTCGCGCGAGCGCTTCGGGGTCTTCGCTGCGCCGCTCGCCCGGGAGGGCCGCGCTGAACGCGCGCAGCGTGGCCAGCAGCACGCGCTCGCGATCCGGCGCCTTGCCGGCGAGGTTCGTCTGCTCTCCAGGATCCCGCGCGAGGTCGTAGCGCTCCTCGATCGGGAGGTCGATGTACTTGTCGCGATTCGCCAGCACTCCGGTGAGCGGCGCCCATCCGCGGTTGAGCATCGCCGCCATCGCTTCGAAGTACGAGGGGCGCGGTGGCGCACTGTCGCGCCGTTCCGCCGCGGGCAGCAACGTCCGACCGGGCAGTCCCGACGGGGTCGTCTGACCGACCGCGTCCATGATCGTCGGCAGCAGATCGACATGGCGCGCCGGGACGTTGGACACTTCGTCGACAGGCCGCGTCGCGTGCGTCCCTTCTTCCGCGATGATCAAAGGCACGCGCAGCGTCGATTCGTAGGCGAAGAGGCCGTGCGTCTCCTCGCCGTGATCGCCGAGCGCCTCGCCGTGGTCGCCCGTGACGATTACGATCGTTGGCCGTCCGGAGGCCCGCACATCGTCCAGCAGCGGTGCGAGGGCGGCGTCGGTCGCGGCGACTTCGCCGAAGTACGGCCGCTCCGCATACTGCCGATCGAAGGGCGGCGGCGGACGGTACGGCGCGTGCGGGTCGAACACGTGTACCCACGCGAACCAGCGCTGATCGCGCTGCGTGGCGATCCAGTCGCGCGCAAGCGGGACGACAGCGGTTGCGGGGCGCTCCGGCATCACGAACTCGGTAGGCGCGCGCGTTTCGCCAAACCGATCATCGTAGACGTCGAAGCCCTGGTTCAGGCCGAACCGCGAGTGCAGCGGAAATGCGCCGACGAAGGCGCCCGTGGCGTAGCCGGCGTGTTTGAGCATCGTCGCGATCGTCCGGGCGCCGGGCGCCACACGGTAGCCGCTGTTCTCCCGTACGCCGTGCTGGTAGGGATATTCGCCGGTGAAGATGCTCGTATGCGAAGGGAGCGTGATGACGGCGTGAGCATGCGCGAACGTGAACCGCACGCCGTCCGCCGCCAGCCGATCGAGCGCCGGCGTGGACGCCGGGCCGCCGTAGCTGCTCATCGCATCCGCGCGCAGCGTGTCGATTGTGATCAGGAGCACGTTCTGCCCGGCGATCGTCCGGAGATCGGCCTGTGCGCCGCGCGAGCGGACCAGATACGCGGCGACTCCGGCCCCGGCGATCACGAGGCCGAGCACCGCGAGGCCGGCGATCGTCGCACTGCTCCAACGGCGCGGCGCGCGCGCCGACCCGTCGGAGTTCGGCGAGCGTGCGTCGCGTTTCCGAGCGGACCGGTTTCTTCCGTTGTCGGTCGCCTTGCCCATCAATGGAATGGTCCGCGCTATGATGGGCAGCAGTCAAGGAGCGCTGGACATGACGCGTCGGAACAGGACGGCCGCTGCTGCAGTGGCATTGATGATCGCGCTCGGATTCTCGGCTCCGGCGCGCGCGCAGGTTTTTACAGGACGCATCGACGTCTCCATCGAAGATCCCACCGGCGCGCGGCTGCCAGGGGCGAACGTGGATCTATCGGGCCCTGTCTCCCACACGCGAGTGTCCGACGCGCTCGGGCAGGCGCACTTTCTGAACCTGCCGGTCGGCATCTATCTCCTCAAGGTTTCCCTGCCGGGGTTCACCGCCTCCAGCAACAGCAACGTCGAGGTGCTCGGCGGCGCGAGCACATCGCTGGTGATGCGGATGGGCGTGGCCGGTGCGCCGGAGACGGTCAACGTGCTGGCGGTGACGTCCGCGGTGGACCTCAAGCGCGCCACGACGACAACCCATGTGACCGCGGAAGAAATGCAGAGCCTGCCCAACGCGGGCGACCCCTGGGTCGTGCTGCAGACGGTGCCGACGGTCTACGTGGATCGCATCAACGTCGGCGGCTCGGAGTCGGGTCAGCAGTCCAACTACAACGCGAAGGGCGCGCAGGCGACCGATAACACGTGGAGCCTCGACGGCGTGCCGGTCACGGACATGGGCGACAACATTGTGCGTCCCATACATGCCGCGGGATCGTCGGCGTTCTACTCCTACGACATCGACAGCTTTCAGGAGATCGCAGTCACCACCGGCGGCGCCGACGCGCAGAATTCCACGCCCGGCGTGCAGCTGAACCTGGTGCTGAAGAAGGGTCTCAACGCGCCCCACGGCGGCACACGGTTCTTCTTCGAGAACGAGTCGATGCAGGACGTGAACATTTCACAGGCCCTGTCGACAGCGCTCGGCGACGTCAACGGCAAGGGCAACCGCATCGCCAAGTATCAGGACTTCGGATTCGACCTCGGCGGTCCCCTCATGGAAGACTACATCTGGATCTACGGCGCGATGTCGCAGACGACGGTCGATCTGCTGGCGCTGACGGGGTCGGCCGACAACACCGCGTTCAGGAATTACGCGTTCAAGGCAGACGGCAAACTGAACGACAAGGTCCGCGGCGGGTTCGCTTTCTACGAAAACGATAAGACCAAGGACGGCCGCGACGCCGGCCCCACGCGTCCCACCGCGACGACCTGGGCCCAGACCGGCCCCTCCAGACTCTACAAAGGCGAAGGCAACTTCGTCGTCGGCAAGAATGTTTTTGCCACGGCACGGGGCGCCTACATCGAGAGTGGATTTCTGCTGACGCCCAACGGCGGCCTCAGCACCGACTACTACATCGACGATGGCGGCGTGGCGCACAACACCTACTACCAGTACCAGAGCACGCGTCCGCAGCATTACGCCGGCGGTGACGGCAGCTACTTTGCCGGCGCGCACGAGCTGAAGTTTGGTGGCGGCTGGCGCAAGACGCCGGTGCAAACGCAGTTGACGCGGCCAGCGAGTCATCTGGTCGCGACGTGGAACGGTTATCCCAACATGCTGGTGCAGGTGGCGCGCGATTACCAGTCGAACACCGACGCGCAGTACATCAACGGCTACGTCACCGACACGGTGTCTTTCGATCGCCTGACGCT
>JAYVMG010000262.1:0-10319 GCA_043759095.1 Acidobacteriota bacterium
TGCGCGATGGGGTGGAGAAACGGCGGACCCCAGGCGCGGGTGTCGTCCCCTTTGCCGGGCTGTTCGATCTTGATGACCCGCGCGCCCATGTCCGCGAGCATCATCGTGCAATACGGTCCTGACAGCACACGTGTCAGGTCGAGAACGGTGATTCCGTCGAGTGGCGCCATAAGGTGAAGGAACGATTATCGTCTACGCGCGATGTTGAGGAGATCCGAAAGCAGCGCGTAGGCCGTCTGCGTGAGGCTGCCGCTCAGTTGGACCAGTGCGATTTCCTCCAGCAGGTCCGTCTGCAGGATGAGCGCGTTCTGTTGCCCCTCGAGCCCCGCGAGTACGTCGTCGCCCGGAAGCGATTCCGGCGCCACGCGCGCCGTCATGCGCCGTCCGTCCCGTCGCGCGTGCGCGACCAGTTTCAGCCGGCGCCCGGCGGCCCGCGCCTCTCGCGCCAGGCGTCCCGTGTCCGGCCCGATACCCTGACGATTCACCATCGCCGGCGTCATGTCCGCGCCCAGCAGGACGTTGGCGAGTGCGGCCGTCTTGGCCGCCGCGTCCCAGCCGTCCACGTCGAGCGACGCATCCGCCTCGGCCACGCCTCGCGCCTGCATCTCGGCCAGCGCGGTCTCGAACGGCTGACCCTGCTCCATCGCGGTGAGGATGAAATTGGTCGTGCTGTTCACCACGCCGCGGAAGCCGAGGATGCGAACCGCCGGCAGCGTTTCGCGCACGAGATTGAAGATGGGCACGCCGTCCATCACCGCGCCTTCGAACAGGAAGCGGCGCTGCGCGCGCGCCGCCGCTCTGGCAAGGCTCCGG
Source organism: Acidobacteriota bacterium (assembly GCA_043759095.1). Classification (GTDB taxonomy): domain Bacteria; phylum Acidobacteriota; class Vicinamibacteria; order Vicinamibacterales; family CAVVIG01; genus CAVQFC01. The sequence goes on from JAYVMG010000262.1 coordinate 814, forward strand.
TACGCGAACGCGACCGGGCCTTTGTTCGCAGTGATGACGTGCGCACCGCCCGCGAGCGCGGTGCGGATGTGACCGATCGCCGGCTCGCCTCTGTCGATGTCCAGCGTCGTGGTTTCGACGACGACGAGGCGCTTCTGTCGTGCCGCAGCAGCGTGCACTTTCGTCGCATCGCGGATGAATTGGAGCGTCGACGCTGGTGTGACGCGCCGCCGGCCCAGCGTGTATCCATGACGGCGCGTGGCGACGCCGACGATGCGCGCGCGGACGCCGTAGTCGCGCGCGAGCGCGGTCTTCTGCTCGTCGAGCAGCGAGGTAAATCGTCGCGCGACGTTGCCGTGACCTACGAGGAGGAGGAGGAACTCTGTCATCCACAATCCGCAATTCCATCGCCGAGGCGCCCGAGCGAGGCGCGCAAGTGCTCCGGCGCGTCCCCGAAGCCGAGGCGCAGGTAGTGGTCCATGCCGAAATGGTCGCCCGGCACGACCAGCACGCTCTTCTCCACGCGCAGGCGCGTGACGAGCGCGGTGGAGTTGATCGGGTGGTGGTAGCGCGCGTAGACGATCGCGCCGGCGTCGGGCGGCGCGTAGCTGAACAGCGCGGCGTGGTCGTCGAGCCAGCGGGCGATGATTGGGTAGTTGCGGGTCAGGATGCCGCGCGTGCGCGCGAGAATGCGCGCGCGCCCGGCGGGTGCGAGCGCATGACGCGCCAGCGCGTCGCTGAGCGCGCCTGGTGCGATCGTCGTGTAGTCGTGGTACGCCCACAGCGACTCGACGCGCGCGGGCGGACCCACGAGCCAGCCGATTCGCAGACCGGGCAACCCGTACGCCTTCGAGAGTCCGCTGGTGACGATCACGCGATCGGATCGTCCCCACATGGTCGGCGTCTCGCGGCCGTCGAGTTCGGCGCCGCGATAAATTTCGTCCGACAGAATCCAGCTGCCGTGTTGATCGGCGATCGCCGCGATCCGATCCAGATCCGCGGCTTCGAATCGCGCGCCCGTCGGGTTGTTCGGGTTGCAGATGACGATCAGTTTCGTGCGCGCGGTCACCACGCGCGCGAGCGCGTCGGTGTCGACGCGCCATCCGCCTTCGCCGCGCCCGGCTTCGGCAGGCGGCACGAGGGCCCACGCCTTGACCGTCGCGCCAAACGCGCGCGCCAGGCCCCACGCCTGCATGTAGTTTGGCGCCATCATCACCACCTCGTCGCCCGGCTCGATCAGGTTCCAGACGGCGAGGTAGTTCGCTTCCGATCCGCCGTTGGTGACCTGAATGTGATCCGCGGTGATGCCGGGATACAGCGCGGCGATCGCGTCCCGCAGCGGCACACTGCCGTTGGTCTGGGTGTACCGGAGCACTTCGGCCAGCAGCGCTTCGCGCGACGTCGGATCGTCGACGAGCTCGCCGAGCGACAGCGGATGCACACCGCTCTCCGACAGGTTGAATGCCACCTGGTTTTCATAAGTGGATTGCATCCGCTCCATGGCAAAAACGTCGAGCTTCATCGCGGCCACTCTCCTCTCACTTTTGCGCGACGGTCCGTGTCAGATACTGAACTATACTGGCCGTCTTACTAGATACAAGTGCAGACATCTTCGCCGAATCTGGCGCGAATTCCCGCCGGCGACTTTCTGATGGGTGCGGCCGACGCGGAAGAAGACGAACGGCCCGTCCATCGTGTCTCCGTCAGCGAGTTTTTTATCGGACGCTTTCCGGTTACGCAGGAAGAGTACGCGCGTTTCGTGCAGGCCACCGGCTATCCCGCACCGCTCATTCACAGTCTTCCCCTCATCACATTCGGCGGCCGCGATACGCTGTTCCGCGAACTGGCCGCGGCGTACCTCTGGCAGACCGATCAGCCGCCCGTCGGACACGGCACGCATCCGGTCGTGCTCGTCCGTCACGAGGACGCGCTGGCGTACTGCCAATGGTTGTCGGATACGCTGGCGCGTCCAGTGCGGCTGCCGACGGAAGCGGAATGGGAGAAGGCCGCGCGCGCTGGGACGGACGGCCTCCGGTATCCCTGGGGCGAGGCGATCGACGCGTCTCGAGGCAACTACCTCCTCGATCCGTTGACGAAGCACCAGCGCGGCACGCGTCCCACCGGCACGTACCCGCCGAATGCGTACGGCTTGTACGACATGTGCGGCAATGTGTGGGAGTGGGTGTCCGATTGGTACAGCGCCGGCTACTACGGTCTCGGTGAATCGCGTGATCCCCACGGTCCCGAGTCCGGCAACATGCGCATCGTCCGCGGCGGGTCCTGGGTAAACGACGATGTGTCGATGCTGCGGTGCTCGTACCGTCACAGAGTCCCGCCCGACACGTACGCATACAGCGTAGGATTCAGAATCGTATGCGAATCGTCAAGCAGCCAGCCCTCAGCCCTAAGCCTTCAGCCCTGAGCCCTGCCGGGTACGCGAAGGCGCGACGTCATCTGATGCGGAGCGATCCGATCCTGGGCGCCGCCATCAAAACGATCGGTGCGTGCGGGATGGCGGATCGCCAGCGCAAGGATCATCTCAGCGCGCTTGTCGGATCCATCGTCAGCCAGCAGCTGTCGACGAAGGCCGCGGCGACGATCTTCGGCCGCGTTCTCGCGCTATTTCCCGACGGTCAGATTCCCAATGCCGCGGCGATCGGGGCGCACCGCGACGAAGTGCTGCGCGCGGTGGGCCTGAGTGGCCAGAAGGTCAGTTACCTGCGCGATCTCTCGGCGCGCATTGTCGACGGGCGCCTGAATCTCGACGAGCTCGAGACGCTGGCGGACGAAGACGTGATCGCGCGGCTCGTTGCTGTGCGAGGTTTCGGGCGCTGGACGGCGGAAATGTTCCTGATGTTCCGGCTGCACCGGCCGGACGTGCTGCCAGGCGGCGACCTCGGGATCGTTGTCGCGATTCAGCGGCTGTACAAGCTGCGCAAGCGGCCGGATGCGAAGCGCGTGCTGAAGATCGGCGAGATCTGGAGACCGTACCGATCGGTGGCGTCCTGGTATCTCTGGCAAAGTCTCAAGTCTGAAATCTCAACTCTCAAGTCTCAGCGTTGAGCCTTGAGAGTTCAGAGTTGAGCTTTGAGCCATAGCACGAGGTAGCCGAATGCTATGGCGATGAAGGTCCCGCGCTCGCTGAACAGCGTCGCCTTCAGCGAAAAACTCTCCACCGCGGTCGAACTCGCCACCACAGAGGGCACTGGGGACACGGCGGGAAGGTCTTGTAAGTTTTTTCCTCTATGTCCTCCGTGTCCCCTGTGGTGGAGAGTTCGTTCTGTCTGGTGGAGCTTTGGGAACCACCGCGGGACCCGCGCCGCGTACTCCCGATACGCCTGACCCATGCGCGACTCCAGCAGCGTTTCTTCCCACCGCACGATCGCGTGGTACTCGAGACCCAGCAGCACGATGACGAGCGGCGCCAGCCACACGAGGCGCGCGGTCAGGGCGAATCCGACCCACAGCGCGATGTTGCCGACGTAGAGGGGGTTTCTCAGCAAGCCGAACGGGCCACTGTCGATGAGCGGCCCGAGGCGATCGCTCCGCGTCCGCGAGATCGCGCCGATGTGATGCACGCCCCACATCCGAATCAGCTCGCCGATGACCGTGATGGCGACGCCGGTCCCCGCGAGGACCGCCGACGGGGGCGCTTCGCCGACCCGCAGCGTCAGAATGGCCAGGGCCACGGGCATCGGCAGGCTGGTGCGATGCCGAAAGAGCCAGCCGCCGAGTCGGGTGGTGGTGTCTTGGGTCGTGACGTGGGATTGGGTGGGCACGGATTCCGGCCAGTTTGACAGGGTTCGCTGGGTTGATAAAATCAGGACTAGTTCGGTCGGATATCGCCATGTCTTCATCTGACGCCTCAGCCGTAATGAATCGGGCGCCCGATTCCTCCGTGCTCGACATGATCGGGCGGACCCCGCTCGTCCGCCTGCACCAGTTCGAGCGCGAGACCCCGGGAGTGGAGCTGTACGCGAAAGCGGAATGGCAGAACCCGGGCGGATCGGTGAAGGATCGGGCCGCGGCGCGGATGATTCTCGAGGGCGAGGCGTCCGGCCGGCTGACCCCGGGCCGCGTGATCCTTGATGCGACCTCAGGCAACACCGGCATCGCCTACGCGATGATCGGCGCGGCGCGCGGCTACCAGGTGATGCTCTGCGTCCCGACAAACGCCAGCCCCGAGCGGAAACTGATTCTGCGCGCGTTGGGTGCTGAACTCGTCCTGACCAGCCCGCTCGAGAGCACCGACGGCGCGATCCGCGAGGCCCGCCGGCTCTACGCCGAGAACCCTGACCGCTATTTCTATCCGGATCAGTACAGCAACGAGGGCAACTGGCGCGCGCACTACGACACGACCGCACCGGAGATCATCGAGCAGACCAGCGGACGGCTGACGCACTTTGTCGCCGGCCTCGGCACCAGCGGCACGTTCATCGGCACGGGCCGCCGGCTGCGCGCCTTCAATCCGGCGATCAAGCTGATCTCGTTTCAGCCCCGGGGACCGTTTCACGGCCTCGAAGGGTTGAAGCACATGGAGTCGGCGATCGTGCCGTCGATTTACGACCCGACGCTGGCCGACGCGGATCTGCGCATCGACACCGAGCGCGCGTACCGCATGGTGCGTCGCCTCGCGCGCGAAGAAGGGTTGCTCGCCGGAATCTCCTCCGGCGCGGCGGTGGCGGCGATGCTCGACGTCGCGAAGACGATCGAGCGCGGCATCATCGTCACCGTGTTTCCCGACGGCGCCGAAAAATATCTGAACGAGACGTTCTGGGCGCTCAATGAGTAATCAGGCGCTGACGATCACGGCCGGCGTCGATGCCGGGATTCGCCGCCACGGCGAGGAAACCTATCCGCACGAGTGCTGCGGTGCGCTGGTCGGGCGGGACGGTCACGTCACCGCGATCGTCGCGCTGCCGAACACGACAGACGAGGGCCCGCGCCGCAGGTTCATGGTGCGGCCGTCGGACTATCAGCTCGCCGAGCGCCGCGCGACCGAACGCGGTGGCGATCTGCTCGGCTTCTATCACTCGCATCCCGATCACCCCGCGCGGCCGTCGCAGTACGACCTCGACCACGCGTGGCCGACCTTCGCATACATCATCGTGGCGGTCGCCGCAGCGAAAGCCGCGGCAATGACCGTGTGGTTTCTGAAAGACGATCGTTCACGCTTCGAAAAGGGCAGTCTGAATCATGGCGAAAATTCTCATCCCGACCCCGCTGCGGCCGTACACCGATAAACAGGATTCGGTTGACGCCACAGGCGCGACCATCGGCGAGCTGCTGGCCGACCTGACGACCAAGCACGCCGGCCTGAAGCAGCATCTCTATAACGAGCAGGGCAAGCTGCGCAGCTTCGTCAACATCTACGTGAACGACGAAGACATCCGGTACCTCGAAAAAGAGGCGACGCCGGTGAAGGCGGACGACACCGTCAGCATCATCCCGTCGGTGGCGGGCGGCGCGCCGGCCGCCGCTGAAGCGACGACGGGCAGGCCTGCCGCCGAGGTGCGCACCGGACTGCATCCCGAGCGCGCGCTCCCGGAACTGACGAACGAAGAGATCAAGCGCTACAGCCGGCACCTGATCATGCCGGAGGTCGGCGTCGAGGCGCAGAAGAAGCTGAAGGCCTCGAAGGTGCTGTGCATCGGCGCTGGCGGACTCGGATCGCCTGCGGCCATGTACCTCGCCGCTGCCGGCGTCGGCACCCTCGGCATCGTCGACTTCGACACGGTTGATTTCAGCAACCTGCAGCGCCAGATTCTGCATGGGACGCCGGATGTCGGACGCTCGAAGCTGGCGTCGGCCAGGGATCGGCTGAACGCGATCAACCCGAACGTGAAGATCGAAACCTACGAGACGGCGTTGACGTCGGCGAACGCGCTCGAGCTGTTCGCGCCGTACGACGTGATCCTCGACGGCACCGACAATTTCCCGACGCGCTATCTCGTGAACGACGCGTGCGTGCTGCTCGGCAAGCCGAACGCCTACGGCAGCATCTTCCGTTTCGAAGGTCAGGCGTCGGTGTTCGCCACGAAAGACGGTCCGTGCTACCGCTGCCTGTATCCAGAACCGCCGCCGCCGGGGCTGGTGCCGAGCTGCGCAGAAGGCGGCGTGCTGGGCGTGCTGCCGGGAATCATCGGCGTGATCCAGGCGACCGAGACGATCAAGCTGATCATCGGTGTCGGCGAGCCGCTCGTCGGCCGGTTCATGATCTACGACGCGCTGAAAATGAAGTTCCGCGAGCTGAAGCTGCGCAAGGATCCGGACTGCCCGGTGTGCGGCACGCATCCGACCGTCACGAAGCTGATCGACTACGAGCAGTTCTGCGGCGTCGTACCGGCCGCGCCGGAGCCGGTGGCCGTTAACCACGCGACCGAGATCACGTCGATCGAGTTGAAGCAGCGCCTGGACCGCGGCGATGCGCTGAAGATCGTCGACGTCCGGGAGCCCAACGAATATCAGATCAACCGGATTCCGGGCTCCGAGCTGATTCCGCTGGGCGACGTCCCGAAACGCTACGCCGAACTCAACAAGAATGACGAGATCGTCGTGCATTGCAAGATGGGTGGCCGCAGCGCAAAGGCAGCGGATTTCCTGCGTTCAGTAGGGTTTACGCGGGTATTGAACCTCAAGGGCGGCATTCTAGACTGGGTCGAAAAAGTCGATCCGAGCCAGCCGAAGTACTGAGGCTGTGGTAATATACGACTTAAGAAGTCGGACATGCTGAGGTTATCGAAGAAAGCGGATTACGCGCTGATCGCCATGAAACATCTGGCGCTGCGCGGCGACCGGGGATCGTCGAGTGCTCGCGAAATCGCGGGGCTATACGACATCCCGATCGAGTTGATGGCGAAGGTGCTTCAGCGCCTTGTCCGCCGCGGCCTGCTGGCGTCGCATCAGGGCACGCGCGGCGGGTATCAGCTGGCCAAACCGCCGCTCCAGATGACCGTGGCCGACGTCATTCAGGCTATCGAGGGTCCGGTGACGGTAACCGCCTGCTCGACCGACGAGGGTCAGTGCGAGCAGTTCTCGAAATGTAACGTGCGCGATCCGCTGTTTCGCGTGCGCGAACGCATTCTGGCCGCGCTCGGCGAGTGCACGATCGCGGAGTTGGCGGCGGATCCCCCGCCGCCGGTCCCCGCGCGCCCCGCGGTCTTTCATACACATATCCAGAATTAAATTTATGGCTATCAAGCTTCCGATCTACATGGACTATCACGCGACTACACCGTGCGACCCGCGCGTGGTGGACGCGATGCTGCCGTACTTCACGAAGACCTTCGGCAACGCTGCCAGCCGCAACCATCCGTTCGGGTGGGAGGCGGAGGAAGCCGTCGAGAAGGCGCGCAAGCAGATTGCGGATCTCATCGGCGCGAACCCGAAGGAGATCGTCTTCACCAGCGGCGCGACCGAGTCGGACAACCTGGCGATCAAGGGCGTCGCCGAGATGTACCGCGAGAAGGGCAACCACATCATCACGGCGGTCACCGAGCACAAGGCGATCATCGACACCTGCAAGCGGCTCGAGAAGGATGGCTACCGCGTCACCTACCTGGCGGTGCAGAAGGATGGCCGGATCAATCTCGACGAGCTGAAGGCGGCGATCACCGACAAGACCATCCTCATCACGATCATGGCGGCCAATAACGAGATCGGCGTCATCCAGCCGATCGTCGAGATCGGCACGATCGCGAAGGAGAAGGGCATCCTGTTCCATACCGATGCGGTGCAGATGGTTGGCAAGGTGCCGTTCAACGTCAACGATCTCAAGGTCGACATGGCGTCGATCAGCGCGCACAAGATGTACGGCCCGAAGGGCGTCGGTGCGCTCTACGTCCGGCGCCGCAACCCGCGTGTGCTGCTCTCGGCGCAGATTGACGGCGGCGGCCACGAGCGCGGCATGCGTTCCGGCACGCTCAACGTCACCGGCATCGTCGGCTTCGGCAAGGCCGCGGAAATCTGTCAGCAGGAGATGGTGGCCGAAGGCAAGCGCCTGAGCGAACTGCGCGACTACCTGAACGACAAGCTGCACAAGCAACTGGACGAGCTCTACATCAACGGATCGGTGGAGTATCGCCTGCCGCACAACCTGAACATCAGCTTCGCGTACGTCGAAGGCGAATCACTGCTGATGGGGATCAACGACGTGGCGGTGTCGTCCGGATCCGCATGCACGTCGGCGAGCCTCGAACCGTCCTACGTGCTGAAGGCGCTCGGCGCCGGCGACGACCTGGCGCACTCGTCCATTCGATTTGGTTTGGGCCGCTGGTCGACGAAAGAAGAAGTGGATTACGTCGCCGACAAGCTGACCTCGGTCGTCACCAAGCTGCGCGACATGTCACCGTTGTACGAACTCGCTAAAGAAGGCGTCGACCTGTCCACGATGGTGTGGCAGACAGAAGGACATTGAGATCATGGCTTATTCAGATAAGGTCCTCGACCACTACGAAAATCCGCGCAACGTCGGCTCGATGCCGAAAGACGACGTGAATGTCGGCACCGGCCTCGTCGGTGCGCCGGAGTGCGGCGACGTCATGAAGCTGCAGGTCAAGGTCAACCCGGCCACCGGCATCATCGACGATGCGAAGTTCAAGACGTTCGGATGCGGGTCGGCGATCGCCAGCTCCAGTCTCGCCACCGAGTGGCTGAAGGGCAAGACGGTCGACGAAGCGCTCGCGATCAAGAACACCGACATCGTCGCTGAGCTGAGCCTGCCGCCGGTGAAGATCCACTGCTCGGTGCTGGCGGAAGACGCGATCAAGGCCGCGATTGGCGACTACAAGAAGAAGCAGGCCGCGGAAGGCAAGACGGCCGAGAAGGTCGCGCAGCCGACCGCGTAAGAGTGTTTTGCCACGAAGGCACGAAGACACGAAGAAGAAAGACTGGGGTTTACTTCGTGCTTTCGTGTCTTCGTGGCGGATCGAAACAAGCTGATGATCCAGATTAGTGAAGGCGCCGCGCGCAAGATCCGCACCTTGATGGCCAAGCAGGGCATCGAGGATGGCGGGCTGCGCGTCGGCGTGAAGGGCGGCGGGTGTTCCGGTCTGAGCTACACGTTCGCCTGGGAGAAACAGGAACGCCTCGGCGATGAAGTGTTCGAAGGACCGGACGGTGCGAAGATCTACGTCGACAAGAAGAGCCTGCTGTTCCTGAACGGCACGGTCCTGGACTACGACACGAACCTGATTTCTCAGGGGTTCGTGTTCAGCAACCCGAACGCGAAGTCGACCTGCGGCTGCGGCAGTTCATTCGGGGCGTAGTCGCCCCGCCCGGTATGACCTCTTCTGTTCCCACGCTTCAAGTGTGTCGAGACTGCGGCGGCGGCGCGCCGGTGGACGTCCATTTCTGCCCGCAGTGCGAAAAGATCCTGTCGCTCGGCCGGCACGGCGACTACTTCGCCTTCATGGGTCTGCCGCACCGGCTGAACATCGAAGCGGCGGAACTGGAGCGGCGCTTCCGCGCGCTGAGCCGGCAGTTTCATCCTGACTTTTTCTACAACGCCACGACCGCCGAGCGTCGCG
>JAYVMG010000263.1:0-3853 GCA_043759095.1 Acidobacteriota bacterium
CGCGCCTGCTCGAGCTGCTGATCGATTTCCGGCGTGTCGATGTCGGCCAGGACCTGACCCGACCGCACGCGCGTGCCGATGTCGGCGTACCACTTGCGCAGGTAGCCGTTCGTGCGCGCGTAGATGGCCGCGTCGGTGAACGCCTGCATCGTGCCTGGCAGCACGATCTCCTGCTGCGGCGCGCCGCGCTCGGGGGCGATCACCGCCACGGTGGGCGCCGCCAGCTCTTTCGTTTCCCGCGTGACGAGGTCGAGTGATTTCGCGCGCGTGGAGATGCCCCAGAACGCCAGCCCCAGCGCGATGCCCAGTAGCAACACTCCGCCGATGAACGGACCCGATGATTTACGGTTCGACATTCGCTTCCTGTAGGACCGGCCCTTTCGGAGCCGCCTTTCCGCCATGCATCAACGCAAATACCGACGGCACGAAGAAGAGCGTCGCCACCGTCGCCAGCGCGAGTCCGCCAATCACGGCGCGTCCGAGGGGCGCGTTCTGCTCGCCGCCTTCGCCGATGCCGAAGGCCATCGGCACCATGCCGATGATCATCGCCAGCGCTGTCATCAGCACCGGCCGGAAGCGGGTGAAGCCCGCGTCGATCGCCGCGCGCGACGCCTCGACACCTTCCGAGAGCTGATCCTTCGCAAAACTGACGACCAGAATACTGTTCGCCGTCGCGACGCCCATGCACATGATCGCGCCGGTCAGCGACGGAACGCTGAAAGTGGTGTGCGACAGGAACAGTAACCACACGATGCCAGCCAGCGCGGCAGGCAGCGCCGAGATGATGATCAGCGGATCCAGCCACGACTGGAAGTTGACGACGATCAGCAGGTAGACGAGGACGATCGCCAGCGCCAGCCCGCCCAGCAGGCCGACAAACGACTTCTGCATCGTGTCGATCTGCCCGCGCACGATGATCTGCGACCCGCGCGGCAGATCCTTCTGCGCCGCCGCGAGGATCGGGTTGATCTCGCGCGCCACGCTGCCCAGGTCGCGCCCCTGCGCGGCGCCGTAGATGTCGATCACCGGCGCCACGTTGTAATGCGACGCGACCTGCGAGCCGACGTTGCGCGTGACCGTCGCCAGGCCCTGCAGTGTCTGGCCGCGGGCAGCGCCGGTCATCGGGATGTTGCCGAGGTCCTGCAGCGACGCCACGCGATACTGCGGCGTCTGCGTGGCGACGGCGTAGCTGACCCCGGTGTTCGGGTTCAGCCACCACGTCGGCGTCGTCTGGCTGCTGCCGGAGAGTGAAATCAGGAGGTTCGTGGCGACGTCGCGTTGCGTCAGGCCAATCTGCGCGGCGCGCGTGCGATCGATGTCGAGATGCAGGCGCGGCTGGTTGAAATCCTGTTGCACGCGGAGGTCCGCGATACCCGGGACCTGCGCCAGTTTCGTGACGAGCGTGCCGGCGAACACGCGGTTGGCGGCCATGTTCCGCCCGACGATCTGGATGTCGATCGGCGCCGGCAACCCGAAGTTCAGGATTTGCGTGACGATGTCCGCCGGGACGAACGAGAACGTCACGCCCGGAAAGCGTTTCGGCAGCGACAGCCGCAGATCGTGCAGGTACTCGGCGGTCGGCCGGTGTCCCGGGCCGAGCGCCACCATGATGTCGCCGTCGCCGGCGCCGATCGGCGCCGATGTGCTGTAGGAGAGATTCAGGCCGGAGTAGGGCAGCCCGATGTTGTCGATGATCCCGGTCAGCTCTTTCGCCGGGATCAACTCGCGCAGCGCGACCTCGACGTGGTCGGCGAGGATGGCGGTTTCCTCGATGCGCGTGCCGCTCGGTGCGCGCAGGTGCAGCTTGAATTGTCCGCCGTCGACGGCGGGGAAGAAATCTTCGCCGACCCACTGCACGAGCACTAACGAGGCGACGCAGGCGCCGAGAAAGAGGGCTGTGAAGATCCGCCGGCTGCCGACACAGCGCTCGAGCAGCGCGCGGTAGCCATCACGCATGCGGACGAAGCCGCGGTCGATCGCGCGCTGGATGTGAACGAGCGGGTTGCGCGACGGCGCGCCCACGCCATGCGCCTCATGCGCGTGCAGCAGGTACATCGCCATCGTCGGCACCAGCGTGCGCGAGAGAACGTAGGAGGCCAGCATCGCGAATACGACCGCCTCGGCCATCGGCACGAATAGGTAGCGCGCGACGCCGGTGAGGAAGAACATCGGCACAAAGACGATGCAGATGCAGATCGTCGAAACGAACGCGGGGATGGCGATTTGATCGGAGCCTTCGAGGATCGCCGGCTCTAGGTCCTTGCCCTGCTCGAGATGCCAGTTGATGTTCTCGATCGCCACCGTCGCATCATCCACGAGCATGCCGACGGCCAGCGCGAGGCCGCCGAGCGTCATGATGTTGATGGTCTCGCCGAGCGCGCTGAGGACGATGATCGAGCTGAGGATCGACAGGGGAATCGACACGGCGATAATGACCGTGCTGCGCCAGCTGCCGAGGAACACGAGGATCATCAGCGCCGTGAGGCACGCGGCGACGAGCGCTTCGCGCAGAACGCCGGAGATCGACGCCTCGACGAACACCGACTGGTCGGCCAGCGGCTTGATGTCGAGTTCCGGCGGCAGGCTCGTCTCGATTCGCGGCAGCGCCTTCTTGACGTTGTTGATGATGTCGAGCGTGGAGGCGTTGCCGACTTTCTGAATCGTCAGCAGCGCCGCGCGCGAACCGTCGACGCGGACGATGTTGGTCTGGGGTGGAAATCCGTCGCGGACGTGCGCGACGTCGTGGATGTAGATCGTGTTGCCGCCGACCGTGCGAATCGGCAGGTTGTTCAGCTCCTCGACCGTCTTCGGGCTGGCGTTGACGTCAACGTCGTACTCCAGGGAGCCGATCTTCTGCGTGCCACCTGGGAGAATCAGGTTCTGCACACTGATCGCATTGACCACGTCGGCCGGTGTCAGGTGCTTGGCCTGCATCGCCTCCGGTATCAGGTCGACCTGGATCTGCGGCTGCTTGCCGCCGTACGGATAGGGGATCTGCGCGCCGTTGACGCTGGCGAGCTGCGTGCGCAGGAAGTTCACCGCGATGTCGAACAGCTGTTGTTCCGAGAGTTTCTTGCCCGACAGCGCCAGCTGCAGCACCGGGACCGTGGAGGCGTTGTAGGTGAGGATGAACGGCGGCTGCGTGCCGGGCGGGAGCTGACGCAACTGCGCCTGCGCCGAGGCGGTCACCTGCGCGACCGCCAGATCGATCTTGGCGCCAGGCTGGAAGAAGACCTTCACGACCGCGATACCGCGCAGCGACTGCGACTCGACGTGTTCGATGTCGTTGACCGTCGCCGTCAGATTCCGTTCGTAGATCGAGACGATACGGTTGGACATCTCGTCCGCCGACAGCCCGCCGTAGTTCCAGACGACGGCGACGACGGGGATGTCGATGTTGGGGAAGATGTCGGTCGGCGTGCGGGCGATGGTAAGCGGCCCCACCATCAGGATGAGCAGGGCCAGCACGACAAATGTGTAGGGCCTTCTTAACGCAATTCTAACAATCCACATCGCTTACAGGATCATTCTGACATCGCGACGCGGAACGTGTGCAACTTCTTGTCACACGTCAAGATTCGTCAAGCGCGAGCCGGCCGGCAGCGATCCGCGACAGCTCACCGATGAAGACGTCGTAGTCGCCGAGGATCCGCGCCCGATCGCCAACCGTGGCGGCGTACTGCAGTGCGCTCTTCCCTCCGATCCACAACTCCACATCGTCGGCGAGGCGGCGCGCGACGATCCGGAGCTGCGCGGCCGTCGTCTTGTGATCCGTTGTGCGCGTGACGCCAAGGACCACGACGCGCGCGCGTGCGCGGCTGGCGCTCTCGGCAATGTCGCGGCCGGGCAGATC
>JAYVMG010000264.1:0-10258 GCA_043759095.1 Acidobacteriota bacterium
CACAAGGGGAAGACGCGCCATGATAGCCCCAAAGGGTTAGGGGCATGAGCTTGAATTTCACACGCCGCGATCACTCGGAAGGCGATTGCGTTCAGATCAACGAGTTTCGGCGGCAAGTCGATCATTCGCGGTCATCGTCTCGCGGTGGAGCACCTGCTTGGCATGTTAGCTGCCGGCGACACAGCGGAAACCGTCCTCAGGGGCTACCCTTGGCTCGAAGCGGAAGACGTCCGCCCCTGCCTTAGCCCGAGGACCGCGCCACCAGGACCACGACGAGCAGCGGGGAAAATCTGGCCTTCATACGGTTGTCACAAGGGCAAGATGCGCCAGCGTAGCGCAAACAAAATATTGCTGCGGCGGATCGGTGAATTCCCGATATGCTCCATGCGTTTCACACTGGGGGGAGGGAGCCATGCGAAGTGTTCTGATTGCGAGCCGGACAGCGTTGTTTGTCCGCGGAGGCGTTGGCGCGATTGCGACAGCGTTGTTGATCCTGGGCGCAGGCGGTCTGAGTCAAAGCGCATTCGCACAGGGCACAATGGTAATCCCGTTTCCACCGATTATTCCCAACCCGAACCCTGATACTAACCATCAGGCCGAGCCAGATCTAAACGACCCCGAGCGCGCGTTCGATCCCACAACGGGACAAAACCTGTTTTGGGATTGCAACAAGAAAACGTGGGTCGATGCGAAGACCGGGAGAGGCCTTGGCTTTAATGGAAAACGCGCTAGCGATGGCGAGATCATACCGACGCCACCGATTATTCCGAACCCGAACCCTGATACTAACCATCAGGCCGAGCAAGATCTAACCGATCCCGAGCGCGCTTTCGACCCGCAGACTGGGCAGAACTTAGTCTGGGATCGCGATCAGAAAACGTGGAAAGATACCAAGACAGGGAAAGGTATCGGCTTTCATGGCAGACTTGTGAAGAAAGACTGCCCGCCACCGCCAACGCACGCGAGCCTCCTGAGAAACCCGTGGGTCCTCGGCGTGGCGGGTGGCGGCATTGCCACAGGAATCGTGATTGCCACAAGGGGTGGTACAACGCCCACGCCGACGCCAACCCCCACTCCAACACCGACACCCACACCGACGCCGACCCCAACGCCAACCCCAACCCCAACGCCAACACCAACACCCAGTCCGGGTGGCACGTACACCATTGGGTTGAGGATCGTGTCGGACCCGGCGGGACACGACGCGTTCACTGGATACAGCAGGATCACGACGATCACGGTGGCGCTGAATGGCAGCTCGAACACCATCACGGGCCCCTCGCCCTGGGTGATTGTGTCGGGCAGCTACAATTCGTCGACAGGAGCATTTACCGACAGCGGCACGGGCACCGTGGCGGGTTTCAACAACGTGCCCGTATCGGTGACCGGCACCCTGTCGGGCAACTCGATCACGATCAGCCAGCTTCAACTCGGCCCGACGAACCTGCCGACCAATCGGGCTGAAGTGCTGTCGGGCACCGGCACGAAGCAGTAGTACTCACCAGGTGCCGCAGCCCCGCGGTCGCTGGCAGAGAGGATGTATCAGGACAAAGGCACCGCGGTCAGCCGAGGGCGAACCGCAGCAAATACAGGTGCGTCGCGAACATCAGCGCGACCATCGCCGACACGATCGCCGCGCTGATCCATGCAGGCCCCTTCGTCCGCACCCACCGCAGACCGATCGTCGCATAGAGCAAGTACGCGGGCAGCAGGAACAGCAGATACTTCGCCTTGATCGCCCAGATCTCCTGCGACACCACGTACTGCAGATAGATCAGCCAACCCACTCCGACCACGATCGTGATCGGCAGATACGCGCGCCGCCCAACGGTGATCAGCAGGCCGGCGACTGCCAGCAGGCTGGGGACACTGCCGAGGACGAGCACCGCGGACGCCAGCCACGGCGGAATGTGGCGGTCGTGGTAGAACGGATACCGCGTGCCATGACGCGTCGGATTGGTGAAAAATCCCATATCGCCCCACGCCAAGCCATGGATCGTCGTCCAGAAGCTGCGGTAGACCGGCAGGTCCGTGAGCATGCCGTCTGGCGCATCCGGTCTCGTCAGCGCCAGTAGCGACGGCAAGCGGAACGTCGTGAACTCATACCGCGTGTGCAGCATGCGATGCGAGAGCGTGAAGCCGCCCCCGGCGTCGCCGTTGGCGAAAAACAGCGTGCCGTAGCGGCGTTGATTGTCCACGTATTTCCACGATCCGGCGAGCGTGGCCATGACGAGGAACGTGACGGGCGCGATCACACCGCGGCGCCTCGTACCGCTCCGCGAGACGTGCGTCAGAAGCACCAGCGTGCCGGCGACCGCGGCGGTCAGACCGTTGTACTTCGTTGCAGCGGCCAGCCCCGCGAGCACGCCGAGGCGGACGATGTCGAGCCGCGTGGCCGCGCGCGCATGGAGGTGCCATCGCGTGAGGTAGTAGATGAACGCCGCGAACAGCCCGGCGAGGAGTATGTCCGGCTCGATGCTGTAGCTGCTGAAAAAGAGGCACGGGAAAATTGCGGCAAGGCCGAAGCCGAGCACGAGCCACGCGCCGCGCTGGCCGGTCAGACGCAGCAACTGGTGGATGTAATACAAGCAGGCGAAGCCGGCGGCGAGCGGAAGGACGCCGACAAACCGCAGCGCGTAGTCGTCGGGCCACGGCGACGCCGGATACACGATGCGGCCGATCGCATACAGCGGCCACGCCGCGAGAAACAGCAGCGGCGGCTGCCAGCACTCCCAGCAGTCGGTCGACGCCGGCAGATGTCCGGTCGCCCACAGACGCTGGATCGCTTCGTGGTAGAGATCCCACACGTAGCCGAATGACCACGGGCTGCGCGCGGCCAGCAGTGCGCGCAGCGCGACGGCGACGATCGCGAGCGTCCACACGCTCGCGCGCCGGTGGCGATCGAGCCATCCAATCATCGCGTCGCTCATTTCGGCGTCGGCGTGCAGAGGCCGTCGGCGTGCGGGCAGGTGATGCACCGCAAATCCCACAGCGCCACGATGGCGCGGCGGTTGAGCTCGTCGGGTGTGAGCGGCCGCTCGTAGTACGTCATCGGCTTGTAGAACCAGAAGCAGGCCATCACGGCGGCGAGCCAGAGGGCGAGCGCCGTCCGTTTGTGCCGTTCCGTAATCGTGCGGCTTCCGAGCTGCGACAGTTCGTCGACGACGAGAGCGAGGAGCACGAAGCTGATGATCAACGGGGTGAAGTAGTGGTACAGGAACATCACGCCGTGGATCCAGCGGAACGGCACGAAGTACGCACCGTACAACCCCGTGAACAGCATCAGGAGGAATCGATGCTTGAGCGGTCGCGCGGGCGGAGCGATCGTGGATCCGACAAGCAGCGAGACGGCCGCGAGGAGCCCGGCCAGCGCGGTCCACCAGACGAGGGGGTTCACCTGCAGATACAGATAGCGGAACGACTTGCCGCCGTCGGCCGTGTCCCACCAGTACGGCACCGATCGGGCGCCGATCGGCCACATCCAGAAAGGACTTGCCTTCTCGTCCCCTCGGCAGAAATCGATCCGCGGCTGCGCCAAGTCGTACTGCTGGGCGTAGCGAAATGCCTCGCCAAGCATCGCCGGCAGCGCCACGACCGGCACGCGGTGGCGGCCTTGGAGAAACACGCGCGCAGCGGCCGACGGGGTCTGGAAATACCCATCGTCTTTCAGTTTTGGATTCACGTGGCGCGCGAGCGCGAAGTGAATTTCCCAGACCGCCAGGACGACGACGAGGCTGGCGAGCGCGGTGATCACCAGGCCCTCGAGGGCGCGGCGGCGCTCGCGGCGGAGGGCCCACGCGGCGGCTATCGGCGCCAGCACGAAGACGATGCCGATCGATTTGGTGGTGAGCACGCAGCCGAGCGCGATGCCCATCACGAGCGCCAGCGTACGGAGCCGGCCGCGCGCGGCCGCCGGCGTCCCGAGCAGCCAGACCGTCGCGAGCAGCAGCGGCCCTTCGAGCATCGCGCCGCGCAGGTGCATGACGAGCGCGTTGTCGAAGATGTAGAGGCCGCAGAGGGGCGCAAACCAGGATGGTCGTCAGGTCAGCGCCGCGCGTCAGCGGTTTTCAGCTCTCGAGCCCCGATCTTCAGTGTGTCTCGTCAGGAGCCGGTGAGCGTGGCTCTGTAGATCTGGCTGCACGGATTACCGGGCGTTGCGCGGTCGAACTGTTGCTCGAAGGTCAGCGACTTCGGGCCGGCCGCGCCGTTGGCGGGGATCGTGATCGTCACGGTATCGCTGATGTTGAAGACCGTTCCGTTGATTGGCTGCGTGATCGACGAGAAGAAGAACCCCTTGGTCGGCGTCAGGATGGCGAGGCCGTTAATCGGAAACCGGAACGTCTGGCCGGCGGCGGTGTGCATGCTCGTGTAGGTGCCATTGCCGCTCGCGTCCATCACGATCGTGAACGCCATCGGCGCGGTGGTACTGAATCCGCACTGGTTCGCCGAGCCGATCAGCAGGCCGCTCCCCGAGGTGTTGAACGCCGTCGGAGACGGGTTTCCTCCAGGAGTCGGCGTTGGCGTCGGAGTAGGTGTCGGGGTTGGCGTGGGTGTCGGCGTCGGCGTGGGCGTTGGCGTTGGCGTTGGCGTTGGAGTCGGCGTCGGCGTGGGGGTTGGTGTCGGTGTTGGATTTGGCGTTGGCGTCGGGATCGGTGTCGGCGTTGTCCCACCACCTGTGGCAACCAGGACTCCTGTGACAATGCCGCCACCCACCACGCCGCCGATGACCCACGGGTTTTTCAGAATCCTGGTTTTAGTTGGCTGCTCCGGCGGTCGACATTCAGCAATCTCACGTCTTCCGACACCCGGGTACCTGCCCACAGGCTTTCCGGTCTTCGCGTTTCTCCAAACACCACCATTGCGATCCCAGACGAAGTTGTCTCCGGTCGTAGGATCGAAGCCATGTTCTTGATCACCACCAGTTTGCTCGACCCCTTCGGGTCTGTAGGGAATGGCGTTCGGGGTGTCGGGAATCTCACGTCTTCCGACTCCAGGATAGCTGCCGACGGGCTTTCCCGTCTTCGCATTTCTCCAAACACACCGAGCACGATCAAAAACGAAATTTTCTCCGGTCGTAGGATCGAAGCCATGCTCTCGATCACCACCGGTTTGCTCGACCCCCTCAGGTCTATAGGGGATGCTGCCCTGCCCTCGCGCCTGGGCGGCCCCGATCATTAATGCACAGGCCGTGAAGGTCGCAGCAAGAAATCTACGCAACACCACCGTCGTGATCCCCCGCCCTATAGCGTACTGAGATCTATTTCGGAGCTTTTGGATTGTCATGCCGACACCGCCCCCTTGGCTTTGGGTGTTTCCTCGTAGGTGACCTCTTCCAGAAAGCTGATCGTTTCTTCGTTTGGCTTACACCGCTTTTCAATATCTGCAGTCAATTCTTCGATCTTGAAGTGGATCGTGAACGTAACAAGTCCCAGACGGAACGTCGTCGAGTACAACGCTTCTGGGTCTTTGTCAGACCATGCCGGATCTCCAGGTCGCGGTGCGGTCGACGGGAGGCAGCGACAACCATCGGGGCACTTGTCTATCTCTTTTCCCTCGCTCGAGCGTTTTCTTAGCGCTGCATCTATCGCTGCCAGAGCGGCGGTCTCCTCTTTTGTGGTTAGGTCTCTGGCAGGTCCGGATGCTGAAGCATCTGATCGTTCGAACGTTAAGAGTTCCGCCTTAAACACTCCATTTACTTCCAAAAACTGAAAGTACCGCCTGACGCAACGCGAGTTTTCACACTCTGCCATTTGATCGCATCCCTTCGGGTTACTTGCCGTCAATGACGACGTTCATATGTCCGTTGCGACAGACGCGCTTTTCGGTCGTGCGAAAATGGTCGATGAGTTCCGACACGTCGCGTCTTCGAGTTCACGTGGGAGAACAGGCTCTCGCATCGACGAGGACGCCCCCGCCTCCGTTTTCGTAGCGGCGCTCTGGCCCGAAACGACCGCTGGCGTTGCCTGTCTCTAACTAACGGACACGGGGCGCTCCGCGCGGATCCCGCGTCATTGACTTGGGGGAAACGGTCACTTAGAGTGGCGGCACCTTCAGCCGTCTCAATGACTTACGCGCGGACGCTCACCCTGGCGATGCTCCTCGCGGCATGGCCCATGGCGGCCCTCGCCGGTGCGGCGGCCGGCGATCCGCTTGCGCGCGCCAGCGCCCGTCTGCTCGCCGGGGATCTCGACGCGGCGCGGCGGGAAACCGACGCGGTGGAGCGCGCCGCCGGGCCGTCGGCGCCGATCGATCTCAAGGCGGCCGTCGAGGATCTGCGCGCGGGCATCCTGCTCGCGAACGGCGACGTGGACGCGGCGATCAACCGCTACGCGAGCGCGCTGGCGCTGGCCCGGCAAAGCGGCGATCGTACGCTCACCGCGAACGTCCTGAATGGCCTGGCAGGCGCCTACTACACGGAGGGCGACTGGACCCGGTCGCTGGAACAAGCGAACCGCGCCTTCGAGTTGGCGCGCCCCGGCGACGATCGCGCCAAGGCGGAGTACCTCTCCCTGCGCGGCCAGGCGACGCAGAACCTGTCCGACAGCGCGGGAGCCGAGCAGACGCTGCTCGACGCTCTTCCGCTGGCGGAGAAAGCGGGCGACCCGCTGTTGCTCAGCAGGATTCATCGAAACCTGGGGCGCCTGTACTGGGTGTTCCGGCGCGATCGCATCCGCGCCCTCCACGAGTTCGACGCGGCGCTGACGTACGCGCACCGGGGCGGCTCGCCGCTGCACATCGCGAACGTGCTGAACAGTTCCGGCAACGTCTTTCGCAGCAACGTGGTCCGTGCCGGCAACAATCTGCCCGAAGCGCTGCGGCGGTATGAGGAAGGCATCGCGATCGCCCGTCGCGCCCATCTCGGAGGGATCGGCGCGTTTCTCCTGAAAAACGTCGGCGACGTCCGTCGTCAGATGGGCGACCGCGACGGGGCGGAGCGAGCGCTGGTGGAAGCCGCGGCGATGGCGGACGAGGGCAATGTGGGCACGCCCCGATGGCAGGCGCGCCAGGCGCTGGGACGCCTGTTCCGCGAGGCCGACCCCTCGCGCGCCGACCGGTATTTCGCGGACTGTCTCGACGTTCTCGAGGTGCAGCACGGTAACGTGTTGCTCGAGAACTTCCGAGCCGGTTCCCTGGCGTTCGCCGCGACGCTGTCCGGGAATCCTTACGACGAGTACATCGCGTTCCTGCTCGCGCAGGGTCAGCCGGCACGGGCCTTTCACGTCGCGGAACGCGCACGCGCGCGTGCCTTCCTCGACACGTTGTCACAGGCGCGCGAGCAGATTGCCGCGACATTGCCGCCGGCCGTCGTCGGCGAGGAGCGCCAGGTGCTCGAGCGAATCTCGAGCCGTCAGGTTGATCTGCGCGCGCGGGATCTCTCCGCCGACGCGCGGCGCGTCCTGCTTGCGGCCGCGGCGGCGGACGAAGAACGGCTGACGGACGTGCGGCTGCGGCTCGCGGCCGATCACGCCGGCCTGGCCCATGCGCGTTACCCGCATCTATGGACAGTCGACGAACTGCAGCGCAAGTGGCTCGCATCCGATGAAGCCATCGTCAGCTTCTTCGTTGGGGAGGAGCGATCAACTGCGTGGATCATTCGGGCGAATCGGCTCGACACCGTCGCGCTGCCAGGCGCAGCGGCGGTCGAAGCGGTCACGCGACCGCTGCTGACGGCGCTCCGCGATCCCGCAAGCGATGTGCGGAAGGCCGCCGCCCCGTTCGAACGCATGGTGCTCCCAGCCATCAGCCAGGCGGCTGGGCTTCGGCGTCTCGTCGTCGTGCCGTACGGCATCCTGTCCTACGTGCCGTTCGAAGCGCTGGCGGACCGCGATGGCACATTGCTCGTCGAACGCTATGCCATCTCGTACGCGCCCTCTGCGTCCAGCTACGCGTACCTGCGCGCGCAGCCGCCCTCGTCCGGCAACCGCGTGGTGGCCATCGGGAATCCCGTCATGGCCAGCGGTGGCGTGGCGGAACAACGAAGCGTGCCGGTCGATCGCGTCGGCTGGCTGAAGCCGTTGCCATACGCGGGTGACGAGCTCCGCGCCCTGTCTGATTTGTTCCCGGGTGCGACCCTGATCCTCGAACGGGAACGCGCGACGGAGCAAGCGCTCGAAACGGCCGACGTGGGGCGCGCCGCCGTCCTGCACTTCGCCACACATGGCATCATCGACGAGGCGCACCCCGAGCGATCCGGGCTGGCGCTCACACCGCTGCCGCCGGGCTCCGACGGCATCCTGCAGATGCGCGAGGTCTATCGCCTCACGCTGCACGCTGCGCTCGTCACGTTGTCGGCGTGCGAAACCGCGCTCGGCAAGAACGTCACGGGCGAGGGGATGATGGGCCTGTCCCGCGCGTTTTTCTACGCGGGCGCCAACGCCGTGATGGCGAGCCTGTGGGATGTGAACGACCGATCGACCGCGCGCTTCATGACGAGCTTTTATGGCGCGCTGTCCGGCGGCGCGCATATCGACGAGGCGGCCCGAGAGGCCAAGCGGGCGTTTCTCACCGGCGACCCGCGGTTTCGCCATCCCTACTACTGGGCGCCGTTCATCGTCACCGGTAACGCGGCTGTGCCGGTACATGTGGCCAGCACGCCCACATGGCGTCGGCCCCTTCCGTTAACCGGCTTCGCGCTGGCGCTGGCGATGGCGCTGGTTGGTCTGGCGGTCTGGCGCCGCGTGTCCGTTGGATCAACATAAGGGCGTGCCGCTCGGCGACCGGGCGCTGCGGGAGTTGCTGAGCCGCGACCCCGCGCAGGGCTGGCGCGCCTTCATCGACCAGTACACGCCGTCGATTCTGACGTCCATCGAGCAGGCGGGAATCACCAGGCGGGACGATGCCATGGATCTGTATGTGGGAGTGTGTGAGCATCTTGCGGCGGAGGACTGTGCTCGTCTGCGGCGTCACGACCCGGGGAAGGGCACGCTGCACGCGTGGCTGCGCACGGTCGCGCGCAACCTGGTGGTTGACCGCGTGCGCTCGCGCGTCGGGCGCCGCCGCCTGTTCCGCTCGGTGCGCAACCTTCCCGCGATCGATCGCGACGTCTTCGAGCTGTTCTACTGGCGGGAGCGGACACCGAGCGAAATCGCTGAACTGTTGCGAGATGCGGACGGCCGGGCGCTCGGCCTCGCCCGAACGCTCGATGCGCTCGAGCGCGTGGAGCGCGCGTTGACGGAGCGTCAGCGCGCCGAGCTGATCGCGATGGCTTCGCGCGGCAGGCGACCGGCGTCGCTCGACGAGGACGAGTCCGGATCGACCATCGAGCCCTCCGACGAGCGGCCCACGCCCGAGCTCGCGCTCCGGATGCGGCAGACGAGAGCGGCGTTCGCGGAGGCCCTCGCCGAGCTGCCGCCGGAGGACGCCCTCATCGTTTCGATGAAATTCGTCGACGGGCTGACCTATGGACAGATCGCTCACGCGTTGCATCTGACGAGCGTAACGCTCGACCGTGTCAGCCGGATCCTGGGTCAGCTTCGCGCGAAGATCGAAGCGCGCGGGATTCATGCGGACGATGTCGCCGTCGACGTGCCGTTTTTGAGAGGAACGACCGAGTGACGCATCTCACACCGGCAGAACTGACGCGCTGGGTTGACGAAGGGCGCGCGGACGAGCGCGAGCGCGTGTTGTCGCATCTGGCGTTGTGCGACGCGTGCAGGGGCGCGCTGACGGACCTCGTCAAGACGCAGGTGCCGTCCGTCGAATCGACGCGGTTCGACACGCGCGACTTTGTGTCCAGGGGGCACGACGCTTATCGCAGCACGACGCGTGGCGCCGCGCACTGGAATTGGCGGCCGGTCGTCGCGGTGTCGGGGATTGCGGCTGCGCTGGTGCTGGCGGCGTTCGTGATTCCGCCGATACTCCGGACGGCGCGCGACTCAGGCACAGTCCCGGCGGAGACCCGCGGCGGCGACGTGCGGCTGATCGAACCGAGTGGTAAGACGCGCGTGCCCGTCGAGTTCCGCTGGTCGAGCCCCGTCGCGGCGTCGAGTTACCGCATCAGCGTGTTCGACGCGGGCAATCGCGTGCTCTACATGGAAACGTCTCGGAGTGAGCGCCTGCCGGTGTCAGCCGATCTTCGCGCGCGCCTGGCAACGGGCGGGGAGTACACGTGGTCGGTCGACGCGCTCGATGCCGGCGCATCGACGATCGTCGGCTCGGCGCGCCAGACGTTCAGCATTGTTCCTGAACGTTGACGAGAGGCAGGCCGCAAGGCTGAAGCCTAGCGCTACGCAGGGCCAAAAGGCCCTGCGCTACCTTC
>JAYVMG010000265.1:0-3846 GCA_043759095.1 Acidobacteriota bacterium
AAGCGCTGGGTGCGCGTCCTCGCCGTCCTGATCGCGATTCCGACCGTCCTGCTCTGTCTCGTCGCCACCTACTACTACATCCGCTTCTCGCACCTGATCGACGCGCGCCTGCACGGCGAACGCGACACCGTCTTTCCACGCGTGCTCGCGCGGCCGCTGGAATTGCGCCGCGGTCAGGGGATGACCGAACAGCAGCTCGTCGATCGGCTCAACGAACTCGGCTATACCCACCGCGATCGTGCGGAGAAGGCCGGCGAGTTTGCGATCGGCAACGGCGCGGTGGCGATCATGCCGCGCGTCGCCGAGCTCAAGGGTCAGGTGGTGCGCGTCGTCTTTCAGCGTCCGCCGGCGCCGGATCCGAAAGCGGCATCCCGGACGAAAAAAGCGCCGCCGCCTCGCGTCGCCGACCGCGTGCTGCGTCTCGAAGTGGCTAACAGGCCGACCGACCGCGTCGCCCTCGACGCACCAGTGCTGACCGCACTCGGCGGCGGCGAACGGGAAAAACGTCGTCCGGTTGCGCTGACGGCCATCCCCACGCGCATGCAGCAGGCGGTGCTGTCCATTGAGGACCGCCGCTTCTACGAGCACCCCGGATTCGATCCGATTGGCATGGTCGGAGCCGTCCTGTCGAACATGCGCGGCAAGCGCACGTACACCGCCGGCGCCAGCACGATTACGCAGCAGGTCGCGCGCAACGTCTTCCTGCCGAAAATGTTTCCCGGGATGACGCTGCAGGAGGCGCGGCAGAAATCCCTGCGGCGCAAGGCGCTCGAGATCTGGGTGTCGATCATCATCACGACGCGCGCGTCGAAGGACGCCATTCTCGAGATGTACCTGAACGACATGACCCTCGGTCAGCGCGGCTCGTTCGGCATCGTCGGCGTGCCTGAAGCCGCACGGTTGTTCTTCGGGAAGGACGTCACCAACGTGACGCTCGCGGAAGCGGCGACGATCGCGGGCGTCTTCCAGTCGCCGTCGGCGCTGTCGCCATTCAACAATCCCGCCCGCTGCAAGGAGCGGCGCAACGTCGTGCTGCAGTCGATGGTCGACGCCGGCTACATCGCGAAGGACGTCGCGGATCGCGCGATCCACGAGCCGCTGGTTGTCGTGCAGCGCGCGCTCGAAGCGGAAGCGCCGTACTTCGTCGACTACGTCGGCCAGACGCTGGCTGAACAGTACCCCGGCCTCACCACGACCACGACGCCGGCGGTGGATGTGTATACGACGCTGGACCTGCACCTCCAGCGTCTCGCGCAGGACGCCGTGCGCGACGGCCTCACGCGGGTGGACGGCCTGTTGTCGAAGCGCAAGCGCGGGAAGGCGGAGGCGGCGCTGATCGCGGTTGATCCACGGACCGGCGAGATCCTTGCCTTTGTCGGCGGCCGCTCCTACAACCAGTCGCAGTACAACCGCGCCATCGTCTCGCGCCGGCAGCCGGGGTCGGTGTTCAAACCGTTCGTCTTCCTCACCGCCTTCGAGCACGCGCTGGAGGAAGGACGCACGGACGTCACGCCAGCGTCGATCACCATGGACGAGCAGGAAACGTTCGAGTTCGACGACCAGGTGTGGACGCCGGAGAATTACGAGCACGAGTACGACGGCCCGATCACGTTCCGCCGCGCGCTCGCCCACTCGCGCAACCTCGCCACGATTCACGTCGCGCAGGCGGCGGGTTACGATCGGGTCGCCGCGTTCTGGAAGCGGCTCGGCGTGGGCGCGTCGCCCAAGGCGTACCCGTCGATTGCGCTCGGCGTGTTCGAAGCCACGCCCTACGAAATCGCCACGGCATACACGCTGTTCCCGAATGGCGGCGCGATACGTCCGCTCCGGCATATCGCGCGCATCATGAGCGGCGGCAAAGACGTGATGAAGAAGGAGGCGACGGAACCGCGCGCGGTCGCCAAGGCGCAGACGACGTTCCTCGTGACGAACATGATGCGGAGCGTGCTGAACGAGGGCACGGCGGCAAGCGCGCGCTCGATGGGCTTCACGCTCGATGCCGCCGGCAAGACCGGGACGACCAACGATCTGCGCGACGCGTGGTTCGCCGGCTTCACGCCCGAGCTGCTGACAGTGGTCTGGGTCGGGTTCGACGACAATCAACCCGTCGGCCTGAGCGGCGCGCGCGCCGCGCTGCCGATCTGGACGCAGTTCATGAAGACCGCGCTCGCCGGCCGCGCCAGTGTGCCATTCGACGTTCCTGCGGGGATCACGTTCGTCGAGATCGACGCCGAAACCGGAAAGCTCGCCGGCCCCAACTGCCCGAAGATCATCTCGGAGAGCTTCATCGCCGGGACCGAGCCGACGCAGATCTGTGAACTGCATCGGTGATTACAAGGCCGGGTGGGGCTGGTAGGTCGGGTAGGCGGGGTGGGTGAGACACGAAGCCCTCCGCGACTCGACCCACGCGACCCACGTGACCCACGCGACTTATAATCCTCTTCAGCATGAATCGCGAAGTCTTTGCTGCCGTCGCAGACGCGCTCGAGCGCGGGGAGCCGGCGGCGCTCGTGACGATCGTGTCGACCACCGGATCGACGCCACAGCGCGTCGGCGCGAAGATGCTGGTGTTCGGGGACGGCCGGATCGTCGGCACCATTGGCGGCGGCTGCTACGAGAACGACGCGTTCGGCAAAGCGCGCGAGGCGATCCTCAGCCGCGCCCCGCTGCTCATCCACTACGAGCTCGACGACGACTTCGCCCAGGAGACGGGCCTGATCTGCGGCGGACAGATGGACGTCTATATCGAACCGATCGAGCCGTCACCCGAGCTCTACATCGTCGGCGCCGGGCACGTCGGCTTTCACCTCGCGCGGATCGCGGAGGAAGTCGGCTTTCAGGTGCATGTCGCCGATGACCGCGAGAAATTCGCGAACGCCGAGCGCTTCCCGACCGCTGCGGAAATCATCGTCGACGACATCCCGTCGTGGATCGCGCGCGCCACCATCCCGGCGCACGCGTACGTCGTGATCGTCACGCGCGGACACACAAACGACCTGGAAGCGCTGCGCGCGCTCGCCCCGCGCGAACTGCGGTATCTCGGGCTGATCGGAAGCCGCGCAAAGGTCGCGCGCATCTACGAAGCGCTCTCGGACGATCGCATGCCCGCCGAAACGCTCCAGCGCGTGCATGCGCCGATCGGCCTCGATATCGGCGCCGTGACGCCCCAGGAAATCGCCGTCAGTATCCTCGCGGAGTTGATCGCCGTGAAACACGGCAAGACACACCCGACGTCGATGAAATGGACGCCGGCAAGGCTCAAGTCTCAAGGCTCAAGGCTCAAGGCTCAAGGCTGAACTCTCAGTGAGCCTTGAGAGTTGAGAGCTGAGAGTTGTTCATGTCCCTGCTGATCCGCGGCGGCACTGTCCTGACGATGAACGATCGCTGGGATGTGATTGAAGGCGATGTGTCGATCCGGGACGGCCGCATCGCGGCGATTGGATCGAATCTCACCGGCCATTACGACCGCGTCGTCGAGGCGCGCGGCGGGTACATCCTGCCCGGGTTGATCCAGACCCACATTCATCTCTGCCAGACACTGTTTCGCGGCTACGCGGACGACCTGAAGTTGATGGACTGGCTGCGCACGCGCGTGTGGCCGATGGAAGCCGCGCACACCTCGGAGACGCTGCGCGCCGCCACACGGCTGGCCACGACGGAGCTCCTGTCGAGCGGCACCACCGCGGTGCTGACGATGGAGACGGTGCACGACACGGATGTGGTGTTTGAGGAGGTGGACGCCAGCGGTCTGCGCGCGACGATCGGCAAATGCATGATGGACTTCGACGCGCAGGCGCCGAAGCGCCTGCGGGAGGAGACGCGGCATTCGATCGACGAAAGCGTCGC
>JAYVMG010000266.1:0-10253 GCA_043759095.1 Acidobacteriota bacterium
GGCAAGAACGCGATTGCGGTCGCCGAGCTCGCGTTCGGACTGATGCTCGCGCTCGATCGCCGTGTGCCGGACAACGTCGCCGATCTGCGCGCCGGGACCTGGAACAAGAAGGAGTACTCGAAGGCGCGCGGGCTGCACGGCCGCACGCTCGGACTGCTCGGGTACGGCAATATCGGCCAGGAGATGGCCCGGCGCGCCCACGCGTTCGGCATGCCGATCGTCGTGTGGAGCCGCCGCTTTGCGACGGGCAAGGATCTGATCGCCAACGAACCGATTCCGATGCAGCTCGCGGCGTCACCGGCCGAGGTCGCCGAACGCAGCGACGTCCTCAGCGTGCATCTGGCGCTCAACGCCGACACGAGAGGGCTCGTGAACGCGTCGGTGCTCGACAAGCTGAAACCCGGCTCGTACTTCATCAACACCGCGCGGGCTGAAGTGGTGGATCACGCGGCGCTCGAGAAGGTTGTGCGCGAGCGCCAGATCCGCGCCGGCCTCGACGTGTTTGCGGCCGAGCCGTCAGGTGCGACCGGCGCGTTCAGCGATCCGATCGTCGCGCTGCCGAACGTGTACGGCACGCATCACATCGGCGCGTCGACCGATCAGGCGCAGGACGCGATCGCCGCCGAGACCGTCCGGATCATCGCGTCGTACAACGACACAGGGAAGGTGCCGAACGTGGTGAACCTGGCGAAGAAAACGCCGGCCACGCACATGCTGGTCGTCCGCCACCACGATCGCCCCGGCGTCCTCGCGCACGTCTTCGAGCATCTGCGCAACGGCAACATCAATGTGCAGGAAACCGAGAACGTGATCTTCGAAGGCGCGCAGGCGGCCGTCGCGCGCATCAACCTCGACGGCACTCCGTCAGACGCGCTGCTGAAAGCGATGCAGAGCGGCAACCCGGACATCCTCGATCTTCATCTGGTGACCATATGACCACGCCGAATCGCGTCTACAACTTCTCCTCCGGTCCGGCCGTGCTGCCGGCGCCCGTCCTCGAAGAAATTCAACGCGACCTGATGGCGCTGCCGTCGGTCGGCATGTCGATCCTCGAGATCAGCCACCGATCGGCGGCGTTCGAGGCGATCCTCGCGCAGGCTGAAGTCGATGTCCGCGCGGTCGCCGACGTGCCCGCGAACTACAAGGTGTTGTTCCTGCAGGGCGGCGCGAGCACGCAGTTCTCGATGGTGCCGATGAACCTGCTGACCCCGGGCGCGACCGCCGATTACATCGACTCCGGATCCTGGGGCGACAAGGCGGTGAAGGAAGCAAAGAAGGTCGGCACGGTCAACGTCGCGGCGTCGACGAAAGCCGAGAACTATTCGCGCGTGCCGCTGCAGTCCGAGCTCACGCTGACGCCGGGCGCCGCGTACGTGCACATGACGTCGAACAACACGATCGAAGGCACCGAGTACAATGCGCTGCCAGACGTCGGCGATGCGCCGCTGGTCAACGACACCTCGTCCGACATGTTCAGCCGCCCGCTCGAGGTCGCGAAGCACGCGCTGATCTACTCTGGCGCGCAGAAGAACCTCGGGCCGTCCGGCGTGACGCTGGTGATCATCCGCGAAGACCTGCTGACGCGGTCGCAGAAGTCGCTGCCCTCGATGCTGAACTACGCCGTGCAGGCGGAAAACGGATCGATGTACAACACGCCGCCGACCTTCGCGATCTACACGCTCGGCCTCGTGATGAAGTGGCTGATCGGCCAGGGCGGTCTCGCGGCCATCGCGACGGTCAACCAACGCAAGGCCGCGAAGCTGTACGCCGAGATCGATCGCACGGGCTTCTACCGCGGCACGGCGCACAAGGACTGCCGCTCGCTGATGAACGTCACGTTTCGCCTGGCCACCGAGGATCTCGAGAAAGAATTCGTCAAGGAGTCCACCACGGCGGGCCTCGACGGCCTCAAAGGTCACCGGTCGGTGGGCGGGATGCGCGCATCCATCTACAATGCGTTCCCAGAGAAGGGCGTCGACACGCTGGTCGCCTTCATGCGCGAGTTCGAAGCGAAACGCGGATAGTACAGAATTCTTACAGTCGCCCGCGCCCGATTGTGAGAGGCTCGATGCCAGTCACCGATGTTCCTGGAGGGTCATGCCGTGCTTTCGCATCTTCTCCTCTCACTCGTCGTCGCCGCGATTCTGATTCAGGTGGCGGTGTTCGGCACGACCATCTACCTCCATCGCTGCGCCACGCACAAAGCACTCATTCTTCATCCTGCCGTCGAGTGGATGTTCAAGATGTCGCTCTGGCTGACGACCGGGCAGTGCACGAAGGAATGGGTGGCGGTCCATCGCAAACATCACGCGTTCACCGACGAAGAAGGCGATCCCCACAGCCCGAAGATTGAAGGCTTCTGGAACGTCCAGCTCGGGAACGTCTACTACTATGTCCGCGAAATCAAGAAGACCGACGTCGTCGAGCGCTACGCACGCGACATCCAGGACGGCTGGTGGGACACGACGTTTTTCAACCACGGCCTGCTCGGCCTCGGAATCGGCACGAGCCTGCTGGTCGTGATCGTCGGACCGCTGATTGGATTCGGATGGGCGCTGCTGGCGGCGGGCATTCACGCGGTGATGTATGTGTTCGTGCTGTCGTCTTCGATCAACGGCCTCTGTCATTCCGTTGGCTACAGAAATTTCGACAACACCGCGACCAATATCCGCGTGCTCGCCCTGATCACCGGCGGCGAGGGACTTCACAACAACCATCACGGATATCCGCGGAGCCCGAAGTTCAGCTTCCGCGCGAGCGAGATCGATCCCGCCTGGCCGCTGATCAAGTTGTTGATTGCGTTGAAGCTCGCGAAGCCGTACAAGACGATCGAGCGTGGCGCAGCCATTTTCAGGGCTGCGAATGCGGGATCACAGGCCTGAAGTCCTGCGCCACGGCGCGTCTGGTGTGGCGCAGTGCTGTCGTGTGGCGCAGTGCCGTCGTGTGGCGCAGTGCCGTCGTGGCGCAGCACTTTTAGTGCTGCGTGTGACCGCCGCCGCCACGGCGTCCGCGGCGCCGGCGTCGGCGTCGCGTCTTGTGCGACAGGCCTTCAGCCGGCGGCTGTTCATCGCCGACCGGCTCTTCGGGCGCGTCCGGCAGTTCGTCGAGGATCCCCATCCAGTGTTCGACGACCTCCGGTGAGTCGCCGTGGATTTCCATCCACGTCAACGCCTCGCGGAAGATGCCGCGGTGCGCCAGCGCGCGCTGCGTGCGTTCGTTCGCCGACAGATCGTGCATGCGGCGCTGCAGGCCGATGATCAGGCGCAGCCGTTCGACGTCGCGCCGCGCGAGCGGAAGATCGCCGAGGCGCGGGCCGGGCGGGTACCGCGGGCCTTTGCCGGCGTGTGGGGTCAGATCGGGGTCTGACCCCATTCCGACCCTGGTCTGACCCCAGTCCGACCCCCGCGGAGGATTCAGGGAGATCCCCAGCGGGATCAGCAGGCTGCCGAGGAGGATCGCGTTCGACATCGTGTCCGGCGTCGACTCGAACTGCCCGCGGTAGCCGTCGAGCGCCGCCAGCGATTTCCAGAGCGCGTTGCCTGCGCCGCGATGGAGCTCCTTCGAGAGCGGCTCGAGCAGGCCGGTGTCGGCCATGTCGCGGAACGCCTGCTCCGACGATCCGGCGCGCAGAATCTTGTAGTACTCCTCGATCAGCCGCGGCAGCGAACTCCTGGCTATTTCCTTCCGGTGCCGCCGAATCGATTGCAACAGCGACGGCTCGATTGCGAATTCGAGCCGCGCCGCGATCGCGATCGCGCGGATCATCCGCACGGGATCTTCGTTCAGCCGGACATCAGGATCGCCGATGCAGCGGACGATGCCGGCGCGCAGATCGTCGAGACCGCCGACGTAGTCGATGATCGAGAACGTCGCGATGTCGTACGCCAGCGCGTTGATTGTGAAGTCGCGGCGGAACGCATCCTCTTCCGGCGTGCCGAACGTGTTGTCGTGATGGACCAGCTGTTCGCCTTCCGGCGTGGTGGGGTCCGGCGCTGGAACGCCGTCCTGCACGATTTCCTCACCGGCTGCGATCTGACGCCGGAACGTGGCGACCTCGATCACCTTCTGTCCGAACTTCACATGCGCGAGACGGAAGCGGCGGCCGATGATCCAGCAGTTCCGGAACAGTTTCTTGACCTGATACGGATGCGCGGAGGTGCCGATGTCGAAGTCCTTCGGTCGCCGGCTGAGGAGCAGATCGCGGACGCTGCCGCCCACCAGATACGCGGTGTGATTGCCCTCCCGCAGGCGGTACAACACCTTCAGCGCATCAGGATCGATGTCGCGACGGGAGATTGGGTGCTCCTCGCGCGGAATGATCCTCGGTTCTGCCATCGGGCGGCATTGTACCAAATGCGTCACGAAAGCGAACTAAGCCGCTGATTATCAATGACTTAGGCGGCGTTTTTGGCTGTGCTACGATCGAAGGCGTGTTGTCCGGAATCATTGCCACGAAGGCACGAAGACACGAAGCAAGACCATTAGGTTTTCGTGTTTTCGTGGCTTCGTGGCTAGTCTCCCTCGCTGTGACGTCCTCGGTTTTCGCCGCCGACGATCCGCTCGCACGCGCGCGCCTTCTCTACAACCAGGGTCAGTTTGATGCGGCCATCACCGCCGCCGAGCAGGCGCGGCTGACGCCGTCGAGCGCCGACGCTGCGGATCTTGTCGCGGCGCGCGCGTACCTCGAACTGTTTCGTGCGACCGCCGCGCCTGATGACGTGAGCCACGCGCGCGAGCGTCTGCGCCGGATCGATCCGCAACGCTTTCCGCCGCGCGAACGCATCGAGTACATCGTCGGCCTGGCGCAGATGCTGTTCGTGGACGGTGCGTACGGCGCTGCGGCAGACGTCTTCGAGCCGGTGCTGCGGAGTCCGGATCTGCTGACCGTCGGCGCGCGCGAGCGCGTGCTCGACTGGTGGGCAAGCGCGATCGACCGCGACACGAAGCCGCGATCGGAGTTCGATCGACAGATCGCGTACCAGCGCATCCGCGCGCGCATGGACGAGGAGTTGTCCACGCATCCCGGCAGCGGGTCGGCCGCGTACTGGCTGGCCGCGTCAGCGCACGCGCAGGGAGATCAGCAGGCGGCGTGGGATGCGGCGCTGGCCGGGTGGGTCCGCGCGCCGCTCACATCCGACCGCGGCGCCGCGCTGCGCGCCGACCTCGACCGCCTTGTCCTCCGCGCCATCGTCCCCGACCGAGCGAGAGCGAGCGCGCAAACACCGGAGTCGCTGCGGCTGCAGTGGGAGCAGTTCAAGGATCGCTGGAGCAAATGACGGCAGTCTTCCGACTGATTGTTGTTGCGCTCGTCTCCCTTCAAGCGTCCAGCGTGACTTGGCCGAGCGTCAAACCGCTGACCACGAGTTTCCGTGTCGATCTGAGCTCGGAAAGAATTGTCATCGACGTACCGATTACCGATCAGGCAGGGCGTGTGCAATACCGCTTCGCGTGCCGCGGCGGAAGCAGCGCCTACCTCGATTCGCTCGATGAAAACTGGGTCGGGCCATCACGTGAGCAGTCGTATAGTGGACGAGTCATCCAAAGGAGCGACAATGCCGGACCAGATTCCTGGCGTTCACGCTGATCCTGAAATCCTCGGGGGTGTCCCCGTGTTTGTTGGAACACGAGTCCCGGTTCGGGCCCTGTTCGACTATCTCGAGCGCGCTCGCGCGCTCGTACTCGCGAGCTAAGCACGTTTCATAACCTTGTAATCAGCCTTGCCACGAAGGCACGAATGTGGATCTATTTCGTGTCTTCGTGTTTTCGTGGCGAATCTGGTGCCCCGCGACCCACCTGACCTACCCGCCCTTCTACGGCTTCGCGTCTTTCCAGTTTTCACCGACGCCGACGTCGACGGTCAGCGGCACCTTCAGCGTCGCCGCGCCCTGCATGCAGTCGCGCACGATCGCGCTGAACTCCTCGGCGCGCGTCTTCGGCACCTCGAACAGCAACTCGTCGTGGACGGTGAGAATCATCCGCGCATCGGCGGCGTGCGGCAGCAGCGCGGCGTGAACGTCGATCATCGCGCGCTTCAGGATGTCGGCGGCGCTGCCCTGGATCGGCATGTTGACCGCTTCGCGCTCGGACGCCGACCGCCGCTGGAAGTCGCGGCTGTTCAACTCCGGCACCAGCCGTCTCCGTCCGAACATGGTCTTGACGACGCCGGAGGTGCGAGCTTCCTCGAGGGTGCCGTCGATGAACGCACGGACGCGGGGGAAGCCGGCGAAGTAGGCGTCGATGAATTCCTGCGCGGCCTGCGGCGTGACGCCGATGTCCTTCGACAGCGTGAACGCCGTCTTGCCGTAGAGCAGCGCGTAGTTCACCATCTTCGCCAGGCTGCGCAGCTCGTGCGGATCCTTGCCACTGTCGGGCCCGAAGATCTTCAGCGCCGTCCGCTCGTGAAAATCGGCGCCTTCGCGGAAGGCATCGATGAGAACCGGATCCTCGGACAGGTGTGCGAGGACCCTGAATTCGATCTGTGAGTAGTCGGCCGAGATCAGCACGTTGCCGGGATCGGCGATGAACGCGCGCCGGATCTCGCGGCCGAGCGGCGTGCGGATCGGAATGTTCTGCAGGTTTGGATCGCTGCTGCTCAAGCGCCCCGTCGCCGCCACCGCCTGATTGAAGCAGGTGTGAACGCGGCCGGTATCCGGGTTGACGAGCAGCGGCAGGGCATCGATGTAGGTGCCCTTCAGCTTCATCAGCCCGCGCCACTCGAGGATCTGCCTCGGGATGTCGTGCGTCAGCGCGAGTTCCTCGAGGACCTCTACCGCCGTTGACGGCGCCTTCGACGTCCCGGTCCGTTTCAGCACCGGCAGCTGCAGCTTCTCGAACAACACTTCCGCAAGCTGTTTCGGCGAGTTGATGTTGAACTCGCCTCCGGCCATCTCGAAAATCGACGCCGACCGCTGCGCCAGTTCCCGATCGACGGTCACCGACTGCGCCGCCAGCGCCGCGCTGTCGATGCGAATGCCGGCGCGCTCGATCGCCATCAGCACCGGAACCAGCGGCAGCTCGAGGGCGCCGTAGACCGTCTCCAGTTGTTCCTTCGCCAGAAGATCGCGCAGCACCGGCGCCAGCTGACCCGCGAGGTCGGCGCGCTCGCACGCAAATGTGACCACGGCATCGATAGGCACGTCCGCCAGCGACAGCGCCTTGACCCCGCGTCCGCAGACGTCCTCTTCCGACAGCGCCTTGTAGCTTGTATGCTCGATTGCGAGCTCCTCGAGCAGGTGCGCCGATCGCGTGGCGTCCAGCAGGTAGCTGGCCAGCATCGTGTCGGTATCGAGCCCGCGCAGCGTGACACCGTGGCGCGCCAGCACGATCGCGTCAAACTTCAGGTCGTGGCCTTCTTTTTTCAGGGCCTCGTCTTCGAACACCGGCCGCAGCGCGTCCAGGGCCACGTCGAGCGGGAGGCTGTCCGTGTTGTCGAGTGAGCGGTGACCGGTGGGAACGTAGTCGCCGTCGCGCGGTGAGGTCGAAAACGAGAGACCGACAATTGATGCGCGCATGGCCGTCGGACGGTCGGGCAGCACACGGAACCCGAATCGCCCGGCGGCGCGCAGCCGGTCCGCCAGCGCGCGCACGCCGTCAACGGTATTCACCATGCGGTAGTTCTTGGTGATCGTGTCCGCCGTCGGCGCGTATTCCTTCGCGAGTCCGCGGAACCCCAGCTCGTTGAAGATCTGGAAGCTGCGCTCGCGCGATCCGCCGCGGTAGCGCAGGTCCTCCGCGTTGAACTCGACCGGCACGTCGGTGCGGATGCGGGCGAGCTCCTTGCTCTGCAGCGCGTTGTCCACGTTAGCCAGCAAACCCTCGCGGTACCGCTTGTTCTTCACCTCGGACGCGTGCGCGAGGAGGTTCTCCAGCGACCCGTACAACCCGATCAGCTCGTGCGCCCCTTTCTCGCCGATCCCCGGCACGCCCTTGATGTTGTCGATCGTGTCGCCCATCAGCGCCAGCACGTCGACGACGTGATCCGGGGCGACGCCGAATTTCTCTTTCACGCCGTCCGCGTCGTACCAGGCGCCCTCGTCGCGCGGGTTGTAGACGCGCACGTGGTCGCCGACGAGCTGATAGAAATCCTTGTCCATCGTCACGATGGCGACGTCGAAGCCGGCGGCGGCCGCTTTCACCGTCAAGGTGCCGATCACATCGTCGGCTTCGTAGCGCTCGGAGGTGAGGATCGGCACGCCCAGCGCCTCGCAGGCGGCATGCACCATCGGGATCTGCTGGGCGAGTTCGCCCGGCATCGGCGCGCGATTGGCTTTGTAGTTGTCGACGAGATCGTCGCGGAACGTGCGACCCGGCAGGTCGAACGACGCCGCGATGAATTCCGGCTTGTGCTCGTTGAGCAGCTTGCGGAGCATGTTGACGAAAATGTAGACCGCGTTGGTGGGCGTTCCCTGCGCGTTGCGGAGCAGTCCGCCCTCCGCCGTGCGGACAGGCGCGTGGTACGCGCGGTACATCTGCGAGCTGCCGTCGATCAGATAGAGCACAATTTTTTACTATATCATCTGAAAAACATGCATCGCGGGCTTTACGTTCCCATCATCGTGGCGCTGATCGCGTCAAGTGCGGCGTGCAGCGGGACGTCCACGCTGTTCCGGCAGTACGAGTACGAAGAAGAGGTGTACCTCTCGCTCGACGGATCGGCGACGGTCTACATGAACAGCTCGCTGGCGGCGCTGAACGCGCTGCGCGGAACGTCGTTCGATACGAGGCCCGAATCGCGGGTCGACATCACGGCCGTTCGCGCGTACTACTCGAGCCCGGCCACGCGCGTGATCCGCGTGAGTCAGTCGCGGCGCAGCAACCGGCGATTCGTCCACGTCCGGCTCGACATCGACGACATCACGAAGCTCGGCGGCGTCGCGCCGTTCGCCTGGTCGACCTACCAGTTCCAGCGGGACTCCGATCTGTTCAAGTACCTCCAGACCGTCGGCGCCGCAGCGGGGAAGGACGTGGGCAATTTCGGCTGGAACGGCGGCGAGATCGCCGCGTTCCGCATCCATCTGCCGAGCAAGATCCGGTACCACAACACCAAACGCGAAGTCGGTCGCGGCAACATCCTCGTGTGGGAGCAGTCGCTCACCGATCGCCTGCACGGCGTGCCCATCGTCCTCGACGCGCGCATGTCCGCGCAATCGATTCTTTACACGACGCTCTGGCTCTTCGGCCTGACGTTCCTGGCGGTGGCAGCGGTGTTTGCTGTGATCATCTGGCTGGTCACGCGCAAACGTCCGGTCTGACCCACCCGCCCTATCTGTCCTGCCCGACCCACCTGACCCACATGACCCACCGACCCATCTGTCCCACCCGACCTAGAATGGGGCATGCGCCGCCTCTCCCTGCTGATCGCGCTCTCGCTGCTGACCGCATCGGGCGGCATGCATGCGGCCCCGCCGACGCCGGTCATCGTCGAGCTGTTCACGTCTGAAGGCTGCTCGGATTGTCCGCCCGCCGACACGCTCCTGGAAAAGCTGATCACCACGCAACCGATCGCCGGCGTCGAGATCGTCGGGCTCGGGCAGCACGTGGACTACTGGGATCGGCAAGGGTGGAAAGATCAGTTCTCGTCCGCCGCGTGGACCAGCCGGCAACAGATCTATCAGGGGCGGTTCGCCACCGAAAGCATCTACACGCCGCAGATGGTCGTGGACGGCCGCGCGGAGTTCGTCGGCAGCGATGCGGCTGCGGCGCGCAAGGCGATCGAGCGCACGATGGCGTTGCCGCACGGCGTCGTTCAGGTGACGATCGGCGACGATCGCAAGGCTCCAAGCCTTGCGCCACAAAGACCAAGCCTTGCGCCACAAAGACCAAGCCTTGCGCCACAAAGACCGAGCCTTGCGCCACAAAGACCGAGCCTTGCGCCACAAAGACCGAGCCTTGCGCCACAGACGCCAAGCCTCCTGCTGCAGATCGCCGTGTCGGTGAGCGACCTGCCCACACTTGGCCGCGGCGATCGCGCGGACATCATCGTGGCGATTGTCGAAAGCGGACTGCGCACCGACGTGAAGCGCGGCGAGAATCGCGGGCGCATGCTGTTGCACGCGCCGGTGGTGCGATCCCTGGCGGTCATCGGACACGTTGCGGGTGACGGAGCGACAAGCGGATTTGCCCGCGCCGACATCCCGCTGGCTGCCGGATGGCAGTGCGATCACCTGGCGGTTGTCGCATTCGTGCAGGAACTCCGCGGCCGCACGATCCTCGCGTCTGCATCGGTCCCGCTGAAGAACGCCCGCCCGTGAACG
>JAYVMG010000267.1:0-3839 GCA_043759095.1 Acidobacteriota bacterium
TTTCCAGCAGGCGTACCGCGTCTACATGAACCTGATCTGGCTGAACGGCGAGGTCGGGCCGGGTGCGGGCGACGTGGCCGGCGGCGCGGATTTTCCGCCCACCGACACGTCGGTCAACATGATGGAGACGATCGAGAAGGATTTGAATGCCGCGAAGGCCGACTTCAAGGGGCTGCTCGACCGCGAGGTCCCGGCGTTTAACCGCGCGGTCGGCACGGCGATGACGCCGCTGACGGGGAAGCCGTAGCGCAGTCTCAAGTCTCAAGTCTCAAGTCTCAAGTCTGAGAGTTGAGCCCTGAGAGTTGAGACCTGTTAAGCGAGCCCGCTATTTGAGGCGGGCGAGCAGTGCCGACACGTTGTCGATGTCGCTGCCGTACTGTCCGCGGGGCGCATGCTGGACGAACTGCGTGAGGTAGCGCCGGGCGGCGTCCACCTGGCCGTCCTGCGCCAGTTGCATGCCGAGTGTGTAGACCGCGTCGAAGTTCGATGGCTGGAGTTCCACTGATCGAGTCCATTGCTCAATCGCGGTCTTGCGATCGCCGCTCTTGAGCGCGACAACGGCGAGGCCCGCGTGCGCCTGCGAGGAATCGGGATTCGAGGCGGTGGCGCGCTCGAACGCGCGTTGCGCGTCGGCGAGGCGTCCGGCTTCCAGATGAACCGTGCCGATGTTCTCGTACGTCATCGCGTTGCCGGGATCGATCGCGAGGCTGCGTGCGAACGTGGCGAGCGCGTCGGTGGCACGGCCGGCCCGAGCATAGGCAATACCGAGCGCGTTCCACGCGTCCAGGCTCGGCTCGGCCGCGGCAGCGACTCGAAGGAGATCGATCGCTTCGGCCGCGCGCCCCGATTCCATCAGATACGTGCCGAGCTGAATCTGCGCGCCGGGCGTGGGCGGACCCGCACGCAGCGCTGCGCGCAGAGTGTCGATGGCGGCGGGCAGCGCGCCAACACGCCAGTGGTCAAAGGCGAGATGTCGTGACGCCGCCATCATGTCGGGACGGTCTTTCAGAATCTCGCCGTAGAGGCGAATCGCACCGGCGAGCGATCCTTCTTCATCGAGCGTGACGGCGTCCTTCATCCGCCGATCGATGGCCACGAGCTGTTTCGGATCGTCGCGCTCGGTGTAGTGCGTCTTCGGCGCCGCGGATCCCGACACATATCCCAGCGACTGCAGGCGCGCAGTCACCTCGGGAGCCTCGGCCTGCGGCGCACCGGGAATCGCCGCATGGAAGTCGGTGAGCCGCGCCGACAACACCCGCGCGCGTTCGGCGGATCGGTCGACCAGGTTGGTGGCCTCCGCGCGATCGGCGGCCAGGTTGTAGAGCTCGGGGAGCGGGAGGTGAATGTACTTGTCGCGCCCGACAAGGACGCCGTCGAGCGGCGCAAACCCGAAGTCGATCATCGATTCCATCGCTTCGAAGTACGACGCGCGCGCCGCGCCGCCGTCGCGGTCGGCGCGTGTCCGCAGCGAATGCCCGGGCAACTCCGCGGGCACGGGCAGCGCCAGCGCATCGAGAATCGTCGGCACGATGTCCACATGCCGCGCGGGCTGGTCGGAAACGTCACCTGACCTACGTGACCCACCCGACCCTCCTGTCCCTCCCGCGTTCGCCATGATCAGCGGGATGCGAAGCGTCGCTTCGTACGCGAACAGACCGTGCGTCGTTTCGCCGTGCTCGCCGAGCGCTTCTCCATGATCGCCGGTGAGGATGACCAGTGTCGGGCGCCCGTTCGATGAGCCATTGCGCACGAGGTCCAGCAGTGGCGCCAGGGCGCGATCGACCTCGGCCACCTCGCCGTAGTACGGCTGAGAGGCGTACTCGCGGTCGAAGGGCGGAGGCGGACGATACGGGGCGTGCGGCTCGTAGACATGCACCCAGGCGAACCATTTCGCATGCGTGCCACGAATCCATTGCGTCGCCCGCGATACGACGACGGTCGCCGAACGCTCCGGCAGGAGAAACTCGGCTCCCGTGCCCACGTTATCGAATCGGCCGTCGTACACGTCGAAACCGGGCGTCAGCCCGAACCGGGCGTCGAGCGGAAAAGCGCCCACGAACGCGCCCGTTTGAAATCCGGTGGCCTTCAGTCGCGCCGCCAAGGTCTGGACGCCTGGCGTCAGGCGATACCCGCTGTTCTGGCGGTACCCGTGCTGGAACGGATAGAGGCCGGTCAGGATGCTGGCGTGCGACGGCAGCGTGACGACCGCCTGGGAGTGGGCGAAGGAAAACCTGACGCCAGACGCGGCGAGCGCGTCGATGTTCGGGGTGCGCGCCGGACCGCCGTCGCAACCAAGGGCATCCGCCCGCAGCGTGTCGACCGTGATCAGCAGAACGTTCTGATCGGAGGTCTGCGGCAACTCGATCGTCTGTTTTCCGCACGCGGACGCGATCAAGCCCACAAAAACGGCGGACAATCCCGCCGCATTCAAGAAGTTGAACCTGCCGCGAAGGAACACGTAAAAATAGTACCTCAAACGTATTGATTCTGGAGACAAACGCCCATAACCTCTGCCTTTGCAAGTGATGAGGGGGCGTTGGCCCCGGGAGAGTGTATGAGCGGCTCGCGACTTCGGATGGGAATGTTCGTGTGTGTCTTTCTGCTGTTGGGCGCGCTACCCGCGTTCGCGCAGGTGAGCACCGGTGAAATCTTCGGTAAGGTCACTGACGGAACCGGCGCGGTGTTGCCGGGCGTCACGGTCACGCTGTCCGGCGCGTCCCTGATCACGCCGGAAGTGGCCGTGAGTGCGGAAAGCGGCGCGTACCGCTTCTCGCGCGTGCCGATCGGCACCTACTCGCTCACGTTCGACATCGCGGGCTTCAAGAAGTTCGTGCGCGCCGACATCATCATCCAGGCCGGCTTCAACGCCGAGATCAACGCAAAGCTCGAGATTTCGACCGTCCAGGAAACTGTCACGGTCACCGGATCGAGCCCGGTCGTCGACACGCAGTCGACGACGGTGTCCACGAGCTTCACGAGAGAACAACTCGAGAAGATTCCCAACGCGCGCGACCCGTGGGTCATCGTCGAGCAGACGCCCGGCATGATCATGAGCGGCGTGAACGTCGGCGGGAACCTGTCGGGTCAGCAGACGGGGTTCTCGGCGCTTGGCAGCAACACCAACCAGCAGTGGAACATCAACGGCGCCGTCGTCAGCGACATCGCGTCGGGCAACTCCTCGCCCACGTATTACGACTTCGACTCGTTCCAGGAAATTCAGGTGACGACGGCCGGCGCTGACGCGTCCCAGCAGGGCGCGGGCGTGCAGGTGAATTTCATCACCCGCAGCGGCAGCAATACTTTCACCGGGTTCGGCCGCTTCCTGGACACCAACGACAAGTGCTTCGGTCTGGGCGGCAACTGCCAGTCGATCAACGTCACCGACGCGATGCGCAAGCTGGGCGCCGGCGGCGGCAATCCGATTCAGGACATCCGCGACATGGGCGCGCAGCTGGGCGGTCCGATCATGAAGAACAAGGCGTGGTTCTGGGGCGCGATGTCCCGGCAGGACGTCCGGGTCGGCGTGCT
Organism: Acidobacteriota bacterium; assembly: GCA_043759095.1. Lineage (GTDB taxonomy): Bacteria > Acidobacteriota > Vicinamibacteria > Vicinamibacterales > CAVVIG01 > CAVQFC01. Next base: position 3,529 of record JAYVMG010000267.1, read on the forward strand.
TGGCTTCTACGACACGCCGAAAGCCGGGTGCCAGGCTGTGGCCACCGCCGGATCGTCGACCAACGCGGACGGCTCGTTCGTGAACTCGATCCCCACCATCAAGGATTGCCTGTTCGGCGACATCACGACGTTGAAGAACAACAACGCGCGGCTCCAGTACCAGGAAGCCACGGGGCATCAGTCGGAGTTCTCGTATACCTACGGGGACAAGTTCCGCGGCACCCGCGGTTGCGACGCGTTTCACCCGCTGATCACGTGCTCCAAGCAGACCGGTCCCACGATTTTCTACACGGGCGACCACCGCTGGATCG
>JAYVMG010000268.1:0-3839 GCA_043759095.1 Acidobacteriota bacterium
AACTACCGATCGACGACGACCGCGGGCGTGCCCGAACAGATGACCAAGGCGCAAGCCGACGTCGCCGCGGCACGCGAAGCGATGGACGCCGCGAAACGGCTGCTCGATAACCGGCAGCAGTTGTTCAAGGACGGCGCCCTCGCGCGGAAACTCGTGGACGACGCCGAGGTCGCGTTCGCGCAGGCCAAAGCCAGTTCCGACACCGCGCAGCAACATCTGCAGGCGCTGCAGAACGTCGGTGGCAAGGAACAGATCAACACGGCGGCCGCGCAGGTGGCAGCCGCCAAGGGACATTTCGACAGCGCGGAGGCGCAGGCGAGCTACGCGCAGGTCCGCAGCCCCATCAACGGCGTGGTGACCGACCGGCCGGTCTACCCGGGTGAAATGGCTGCGACCGGCGCACCGCTGCTGACCGTGATGGACATGTCGAAGGTCGTGGCGCGCGTCAACCTCCCGCAGGACCAGGCGAAGAACGTCAAGGTCGGCAACGAGGCGACGATCACACCGGCAGATGGCGGCGAGCTCGTCACGGCGCGTGTCACCATCGTCAGCCCGGCGTCGGACACGAACAGCACGACAGTCCAGGTGTGGGTGCAGGCGGATAACCCCGGTGAACGGATGCACGCCGGCCAGGCCGTGCATGTGTCAATCGTCGCCGCAACGATCGAGGGCGCCACGCTGATTCCCGCGGCCGCCGTGCTCCCCAATGCCGAGGGCGAGACGATCGTGCTGATTGTCGACGACAAGAACATCGTCCACGAGAAGGTGGTGCAGATCGGCCTGCGCGAACCGGAGATGGTGCAGATCGTCGCCGGCGTGGAGGTCGGGCAGCGCGTCGTCACGCAGGGCGGACTCGGGCTCGAGGACAAATCGAAAGTGCGCGTGATGAAACCGGGTGAGAAAGCCGCCGGCGAGAAGGACGAAGCGGACGAGGAAAAGAATTGAGGAGCAAGCCGACCATCTTCGTGATCCTCGTGCTGGTGGCGTGCGGCGCCTACCTCGCGACCACGATTCCGGTCGCGGTGTTCCCCGAGGTCGATTTCCCACGCATCCTGGTTGGCGTCGACAATGGCGTCGCGCCGATCGACCAGATGCAGGTCACGGTTACGCGTCCGCTCGAGGAGGCTCTGAACTCGGTCCAGGGACTCGAGCGCGTGCAGTCGATCACCAGCCGCGGCACGGCGGAGATCGACCTGTTCTTCTCGTGGAAGGTCGACATGTTCCAGACGCTGGCGCGGGTCAACGCCGCGCTGGCGCGCGTGCAGCCGGAACTACCGCCGACCGCGAAGGTCACGGCCAATCGCCTGACGTTCGCCGCGTTTCCGATCATGGGCTACAGCCTGACGTCGGAGACGGTCCCGCAGACTCGACTGTGGGAACTGGCGACCTACGATCTGAAACCGCGACTCAATCGCAAACTCGGCGTGTCGACCGTCGTCGTCCAAGGCGGTCAGGAGCCGGAGTTCGAGGTCAAACCCGATCCGGCCAGACTGGTGCAGACGCAGATTACCGTGCCGAACCTGCTCGAGGCGATCGGGCGCAGCAACCTCATCGACTCTCCCGGCCTGTTCGAGAACAACCACCAGCTCGTGCTGAGTCTGGTCAGCGGACAGGCCCACTCGCTCGAAGACATCTCCAATATCGTCGTCAAGACAACGCCGGTGGGCGCGCCGATCCGGGTCGGCGACATCGCGACGGTGTCGCGATCGGTCAAGCCGGTCTACATCGGCGTCACGGCGAACGCGAAGAAGGCGGTGCTGATGAACATCTTCCGTCAGCCCGACAGCAATACGGTGACCGTGGCGGATCAGATCCACGCCGAGATCGACACGATCCGCAAGGAGCTGCCGAAAGGCGTCGAGCTGCAGCCCTTCTACGATCAGTCGGATCTCGTCAACGATTCGATCACGAGCGTGCGCGACGCGGTGATCATCGGGCTCGTGCTGGCGTCGCTCATCATGGTGCTGTTCCTGCGCGACTGGGGCACGTCGCTCGTCGCCGGCCTGGTGATCCCCGCGACGCTTGCGGTGACGTTCATCGCGCTGCGCCTGCTCGGCGAGAGTTTCAATCTGATGACGCTCGGCGGCCTCGCCGCAGCGGTCGGCCTGGTCATAGACGATGCGATCGTGGTGGTCGAGAACATCGTGATGCACCGCGACGCGGGCCAGCAGCGCGCGGAAGCGATCCGCAGCGCGATCGCCGAGATCCGCGTGCCGCTGATTGGATCGACCATCACGCCGATCGTCGTGTTCCTGCCGCTCATCGCGATCACCGGCGTGACGGGCGCGTTCTTCCGGGCGCTGGCGATCACGGTCGGCACGTCGCTGCTCGCATCGCTGGCGCTGGCGCTCACCTGGACGCCGGCGCTGAGCCACTACTTCCTCGGGCGACGCCGTACTCATCCACAATCCAATCCGCAATCACACGGCGGCCTCCCGTCGGGTCTCATGCGCGTTTACGAGCGCACGCTGCGCCTGGCCATCGCGCGCCCCCTCGCGCTCGTCGCCGTCAGCGTTCTGGTCATGGTGACGGCCTACGGCGGCTACCGGCTCCTCGGATCCGACCTGCTGCCGGAGATGGACGAGGGCGGCTTCATCCTCGACTACATCATGCCGGCGGGATCGTCGCTCGCGGAGACCAACAACGTGCTGACCGGCGTCGAGACGATTCTGCGCAATACGCCGGAGGTCGAAAGCACCTCGCGGCGCACCGGCCTTCAACTCGGGCTTGCGACGGTGACCGAGGCGAACACGGGTGACGTGTCGGTGAAGCTGAAGCGCAAGCGCGACCGTGGATCCGACGAGGTGATTTCCGAGGTGCGCGACAAGGTGAAGAAGCACTACCCGATGCTCGACACCGAGTTCATTCAGCTGACGCAGGACATGATCGGCGACCTGACGAGCGCGCCGCAGCCGATCGCGATCAAGCTGTTCTCCCACGACCCGGTGCTGCTGAAGCAGTGGGCCCCGCAGGTCGGCGAGGCGATCAAGAAGCTGAAGGGCGTCGTCGACGTGCTGAACGGCATCGAGAACACGATCTCCGGGCCGGCAACGATGTTCAAGGTGGATCAGGCGATGGCGGCGCGGGCGGGGTTCACGCCGCAGGAACTGGAAGTCGACGTCAGCGCAATCCTGCAGGGCGAGCCGGCGCCGACGCCGGTCGTGATCAACGATCGCCCGTACACGATCCGCGTGCGCTTTCCGGAGTCGACGCGGGCGTCGGTTGATGCGATCAAGAGCACGCTGCTGGTCAGCTCAACCGGCCGCACGGGCACACTCGGCACGCTTGCCACGGTGGAAGACATCCCGGGCCAGACCGAGGTGCGGCGCGAAAACCTGCAGCGCAACGTCACCGTCACCGCGCGGCTCGAGGGCGTCGATCTGGGAGCGGGCGTCGCGGCGGCGCAGAGGGCGATCGCCGACCTGCACATGCCATCGGCGATCCGCGTCGCGTACGGCGGCGCCTACGAAGAGCAGCAGCGTTCGTTCAAGGATCTGCTGATCGTGCTCGTGCTGGCGGTCGTCCTGGTGTTCACGGTGCTGCTGTTCGAGTTCGGCGACTTCGCGGCGCCGACGGCCGTGATTGCGTCGGCGCTGCTGTCGACGATCGGCGTGTTCGTCGCGCTCCTGGTGACGCGCACCACGTTCAACCTGTCGTCGTTCATGGGGCTGATCATGGTGATCGGCATCGTCGCGAAGAACGGCATCCTGCTGCTGGACGCGGACCAGCGGTTCCGGGCGGAAGGACTGTCGCCGGAGGAGAGCATGATTCACGCGGGCGAGCGCCGGCTGCGGCCGATCATGATGACGGCGCTGGCGACGGTCGCGGGCATGATCCCG
>JAYVMG010000269.1:0-3838 GCA_043759095.1 Acidobacteriota bacterium
AGAACTCGGCGTTCGAATACGGCGGGACCGAAGAGGAGCGCACCGGCTTTCGGATGGACGGCCGCTGGCTGAAACATTACGGTGTCACGCACGGGACGACGGCGTCCGACTGGGTGAGTGAGACGCTGAGCGCGCGCGCGCTGACGGCGTACCGCGGACCGGACGAGGCCGAGCTTGCCGCGGCCGGGGTCACCGGCGTCTTCCTCGGCTACTACTTCGCATGGGACCCCGAGCGCTCGCTCGCCGTCGCGCGCGTGCACGGTTTCCACTCGCGCGCCGAAGGGCCGAAGACGGGGTATTACGACTACGCGGACATCGACGACGAGTTCATTTCGATTCATCACTATCTGAAGTGGTACAAATTCGGGTTCACGCGCTTGTTCGACAATCTCTCCTTGGAGATACGGCACGGGCGGATGTCCCGTGAGCAGGCGATCGCGATCGTGCGCGCCCGCGGCGACGAGCGTCCCGACGCGGACATCGACGCCTTCTGCCGCTTTGCGGGCGTCGCGCGCGCGGACTTCTTCGCGATCGCCGAACAGTTCCGCAATCCTGACGTCTGGACGCGTCGCAATCGCCGTTGGATGATCGACGGCTTTCTCGTGCCCGACTGGAGCTGGTCGTGAAGATCACGGAGATCGCGCCGCCGCGCCGCTATCGGGTCGGGAAACGGGAGCAGATCGAGATCGCGGACTGCGCGAGGATCGATCTCGCGCCCGACGAGCAGGTCACGTTTCGCACCCCGGCGGGCGCCGAATACGACGTAACCAGAAAGGACTGGGGCTTTTACGCGACTCCCTCGTTGAACGGCCGGCTGTCCGGGTTCGGCCTGCGCGGCGTGCTGGTTCGGAATTCGCAGGGGAGCCTCTTCGTGCTGCTCGTGGCGCTGGACCAGGACGCGGCGTTTCAGCGCTACGTCGATGAGGAGCAGTTCGCGATTGTCGCGTGGCTTGACGGGGGCGAGCAGGCGTTGCGGGAGGCGTTCGCTCGATGACCACGCCCTTTGCCGATCGCCAGTGTCCGTTCTGTGGACACGCGCTCGTCACGCGGTTCGTCTACGACGGCCCGCCGCAGGGCGAAGTCCGATTCAATCGCGCGGCGGATGCCCCGTATCACCGTGAAGTCGCGTCATGTGCTCGCTGCGGCCACTGCGTCTCGATCCATGCGATCGATCTCGCCGGCCTGTATGCCGGCGACTACGTCAATGCGACCTACGGCGCGGGCGACAGCCCGCTGAAAGCCGCGTTCGATCGTATCAACGCGCTCGCCGCGTCGCGATCCGACAACGTTGGCCGGGTGCAGGCCGTCACGGAGTTCGCGGCTGCGACCGGCGTGGCTGGCGCAGGACGGACGGTACTCGACGTCGGATCGGGGCTATGCGTATTCGGGTGGCGAATGGGCCAGGCGGGATGGCAGGTGACCGCTCTCGATCCGGATCCCCGAGCCGCGCGTCACGCCACCGAGGTCGCCGGTGTGCGTGGCATCTGCGGCGACTTCATGGCGGTCGAAGACATCGGCCGTTTCAACGCCATCACGTTCAACAAGGTCCTTGAGCATGTTGTCGATCCTGTCGCGATGCTGCGCCGGGCTCACGCCGCTTTGACAGACGTCGGCTTCGTCTACGTGGAGGTGCCGGACGGAGAGGCGGCGTCCGAAGAAGGGCCGCATCGCGAAGAGTTCTTCATCGATCATTGGCACATGTTCAGCGCCGCGTCGCTGGCGTTGATGGCGCGCGCCGCCGGCTTTCGCGTCATCCAGATCGAGCGACTGCGCGAGCCAAGCACCAAATACACGCTCCGGACCTTTCTCATGGCGGCGTCGGCGTGACCACGGTGTTGCTCGTCGACAGCCCCGAGGAAGCCGAGTGGGCGCTCGACAGCCGTCCGGAGCTGGTCGTCGCCATGACGGCGAGAGCCGCCGATGCGCTCGAGCGGCTGCATGTCCCGTTCACGTCGATCGGCGACCTGCTTGACGGGCCGTTCCTCGCTGCGCTCGACCAGAAGGTCGTCGATCAGACCGTCAGCCTCGTCCGGCGAATCGAACAGGCGTTTGCGGCTGGAGATTCCACGACGCGTGCTCTTGCTGCGGCCCGGATCCTGTCCGATCAGTCTTATTTTCTCTGTCATGCTGCGTCGGTGATCGCCGCGCGCACGCAGATGATCGCCAGAGTACTCGAGCGCGTCGGCGTCGCTGTGCGGCTGGTGATCGGCTCACAGGTACCGCCAGTATTTGCGGTCAACGGGTACTCGCGCAGTCCCTGGCTTGGCACCGTAACCAGGATGGTCGAATCGGCGTCCGGAGCGATCGACGTGCGGAATGCTGCCGTGGGTCGCGCCGCAGTTGATGCTCCGCCGCTGACGCAGCGAGCCGCTCGGACCTTCGCGCGGTGGTGGCGGCAGGGGCGATCGATGCCGCCATCGGCCGATGCGTCCGGCTCGATGCCCGATCGTGATATCCGATTGCTTCTGGTCGACGGCCTATCCCACGACTGGAGTGCAGTGGCCCCAGCGCTGACGGCGCGAGGCGTGAAACTGTTGTCGCTCACGACTTCGGCTCTCGACCATGCGGGCCCGTTCCCGATCTATGGTGGCCCACTGCGGAACGGCGCCGGCCGTCTCGTGGCGCCCCTGCCAGGTCTGAAAATCGTGAACGGCACCAATGCCGGAGTCGCCCTCGATGCGTGGCGGGCCGTCGACCGGTCCTGGAAATTCGATGCCGACGGGGTTGACATTCTCGACGACCTGATGCCGTACCTGCGGGCGACCGCCGTGCGTGCGGCGTCGGTGTACGCGTCGATCGACGCGACCGCTTCCGCGGCATTCGATCGCGCCCGCCCTGACCTGGTCGGGTTTTGGGCGATGGCGTCATTTTCAGATCGCCGATTCGCCGCCGAAGCACGCCGTCGCGGCATTCCGATCGTCTGCTACCAACACGGCGGCGCGTATGGCACGCACCGGATCCCTTCGCATGCGCTGCTCGAACCCTTTCTCGCAGACCATCTTCTGACTTACGGCGACGGCGTTCGCTTCGAGGCTGCGGCGATGGACGCCGCCCCAGCCAGGACCTGGCCCGTGGGTTCGTCACGGATCGAGTCGCAGCTTGGCGGAAGCCAGGTCCGCGTCCCGTCAACGCCGGCCCGTGGTGTCGTGCACGTCCTGTGGGTCGCGGAAACCTCGACCGGCAATACGGACAGCAGTGGGTTTCTCGTCGAGGATACCGCGCGCTTCGGGATGGAGCAGTACGGGCTTCGGCGGCTGTCGTCGTCCTCATCGCTCGATGTGTGCTACCGACCCTATCCCGGAACCGAGCATAAGGTCGCGACCGTCGACTGGATCCGGCGCACCGGGCTGCCGCGTGTGACGGTCGACAGCCGAAGCGCGATGGCCGGCCTGATCGCCCGCGCGGACGTGGTCGTGACGATGACGAGCAGTGGCACCGTCTGGAACGAGGTATTGGCGCGCGACAAGCCAATGCTCCTGTTTTGTGAACAGGACCATCCTCATCTCTATCGGTCATTCGCCGACGCGATCGATCGCGCGTGTGTGTGGTGCCGGTCACAAACGACATTCGAGGCATCACTGGCGGCGCTCGCCGCGGATCCCGTCGGAGCCGTCGCCCAGTGGCGCCGTCCCGCCGGGCGCTACGTCGCGGAATTCGTGCTGCCCGACGATCAGCGAACGTGCGCCTCGAGGGTTTACGACGCGGTCAGCAGGATCGTCGCTGGTGGCTGAACCTTCCGAGCGGCCGCGGTCGCAGCGGGGCGCCGTTCGGGTCGGCGCGACGTTCGTCGCCACGGGGATGAAGATGGCGCTCTCGTTCTCGAGCGGTATGCTGGTCG
>JAYVMG010000270.1:0-3838 GCA_043759095.1 Acidobacteriota bacterium
AGGTCGGTCTCGTCGTAGATCCCGATCGTATAGATGGCCGCATCCGACTCGCGCGCGCGCGCCAGGACGCGTTCGAGCGTCGCATCGCTGATGTTGTCGCCGCCATCGCTGATGACGACCAGCACTTTGCGCGGGCGCGTGCCGCCGACCAGATGATCGAGGGCCGCCATCAGCCCGTCGTAGAGGGCAGTGCGTCCGTCCGCCCGAATGGACGTGACGGCCGACTCGAGCGCGCTGAGGTCGCTGGCCATCAGAAACGGCCGTTCAGGTAGCAGCCGCTGCACATCGTCGTTGAACCGGAGCGCGAACAGTTCGTCCTGGGGATTACTCGTGCGCGCAAACGCCATCGACGCGGCGATGACCTCGCCGAGCTTCGCGCCCATGCTCCCGCTGGCGTCGATCACCAGGCCGACCGTGACCGGCGTATCTTCATTGGTGAAGAGCGCGATCGGCACACGGCGCCCGTTGTCGTAGACGACGAAGCGATCGGTAGGAAGGTCGGAGACGGGACGCTGCTGCTTGTCGGTGACAACCACTGGCAGGACCACCAGTTCGCTGGCGCTCGTGCGGAAACTCGGTTCCTGCGCCAGCAGCGGCGCCGCACAGAGCAGGATAAGGGCGAACGACGTTCGCCGTTCGCCCCTCATGACTACGCGGAGAACTTACGCAGCTGACGCAGCGAGAATCCAGCGGCGAGCGAGAAGCCGCTGATCAGTTCGAACAGCACCAGGCTGCTCGCGGTGCGCGGCAGGTGCTTGCGCGGCGACTTTGCCATCATCGGCGCGGGAGCCGGCTCGGCTTTGGCCATGGTCATGGGAGCGGGGCTGACGACCGGCGCGTCGGCGTCATTCTGCCATTCGCCGTTCTCGTCGAAGTGGCCGAGCGCGGCCGACTTCATTTCGACCGGAATCACACCAGCCGAATTCGACATCGTGGCGTCGTCGTTCATGGCCATCACTTTCATGTGATTGGCCTTCGCGATTTTCATCGCCTGCGACTTCGGGTAGACGAACTCGTTGCCGATCGTTTCACCCGGGTAGTACCAGACCTTGACGGCTTGTGGCGAGCCGCTGGCGCGCTCCGAGAACATCACCACCGGCTTGTCGGTGGCGTCCATCCGCTGGTTCGGGACGGCCAGCATCGTGGCAAAGATTTTCTTCTCGGCCTTGTCGAACACCTGGACGACGTGACGGTTGCCGGCGATGTCCGCCAACTTGAAGACGTAGCTGCCGGCAGGCAGCGTGACGTTGGGCAGCTGCACCGGGCCACTGAACGTCAAAATCGTCTTCTTGTCCCACTGGTCAGCGCGCGCGCCCGAGGCACACATCACCGTCAACACCGCCGCACAACAGAACGCTTTTACTACACGCATCAGTTACCTCCTTAAGGTCTCTGCACGTGTGGTGTTGCACGTTGTGTGCCCATCCGCGCCAGCGCGGCTGTTACTTCTCGCGTCTAAGCGCGGCCATGAAGACGTCCGTCACCGCTGGCGCCTTGATCGTGTCTTTCATCACGACGTCTTTCGCCGCGATCGTCTTACCGTAGAGGTCAGCGTTGTCGTCCTCGTCGGCTCGAACCACGCCGCCCGACAGATTGATGCCGGCAAAGAGGCCCTGTGTCCGCGAATAGGACAGGATCTCCGCCTTCATCTGCGCATCGGTGGCGGCGCGTGCATCGCGGCCCACCGGTCCCGCCGCGATCGACGCTTCAGCACCGAGCGACACTTTATTGCGCAGCATCTTCTCCATGCCGTTTGCGTTCATGACCAGCATCACCAGGTCGATCGACTGCGCGCCGATCTGTAGCCCCCAGCTGCCCTTGCCCACCTGCATGAAAATGGGCGCGCTCCACACTCCGGCGCGGCGGCAGCTCATCAGGCCCTTGCCGTACTCGCCGCCGATGATGAAGGCGGCCTTCTTGAGGCCGGGGACCACAATCACGCACGCGGCGCGGTCCCACAGTTCCTGCGGAATATCCTTGTCCGGCACGTTGTGGATCTCCTGCAGAACCGTCGCGGCCTCCTGAATCCGATTCGCTTCACGCGTTGAAAGGTCAGTCGCCTGCACATTGATGGCGGCCAGACCCATTACCAAAGCTCCCACCACAGTTCGCATCGCGTATCCTCCGTTCTCCCCAAGTTATCACGCCCCTGCAACCTTGCAGGGCTCACCGCCGTCTACATGCAAAGTCCTTGACCTCAGCGGGAGAGGTCCGTACCATTTACCACATCCCTACGCGGTGAATCAGCAGAGGAGATTTCAGGCATGATGACTCGAACGACCGTCGCCGCGGCTGCGCTGTGCGCGCTTGCCGCCGTCGCCTCAGTGCCCGTCGGCGCACAGGCCCCTTCCAAGGCGGCAGCCGCTCCTACGTTCGACAAAGAGGTCGCGCCCATTCTCTACAAGAACTGCACGAACTGCCATCGGCCTGGCGAGATCGCGCCGATGTCGTTGCTCACCTACAAGGATGCGCGCCCGTGGGTCAAGTCGATCGCCACGAACGTGTCCAAAGGCACGATGCCACCGTGGCACGCCGATCCGAAACACGGTGAGTTCCTGAACGATCGCCGCTTGAGCGACGTTGACAAGGCGACGCTGGTCGCGTGGGCGAACGGCGGTGCGCCGGAAGGCACGCCGGGTGATCTGCCGGCGCAGCCGACCTACGATAGCGGCTGGACGATCGGCACGCCTGACGCGGTCTTCGCGATGAACGAGGATTATCCGATTCCGGCCGCCGGCGAGATCCCATATCAGTTCCTCGAGATCGAGACCAAGCTCACAGAAGACAAGTGGGTGCAGGCGTTCGAGGTGAAGGCTGGCGACCCGAAAGCCGTTCATCACGTCATCATGTACGCGCGGCCACCGGCCGCACCGCCGGCCCCGCGGCCCGCGGCAGCGCCCGCCGGTGCGCAGGCTGCCGCTCGCCCCGCGCAACCGCCGCCGTTGTTCGACTTCGCACCCGACATGGACATTCCGGCCGGCCAGTTCGGCGGACCGCCGCTGCCGCCGGAGCAGCGGAAACCGGCGTTCGCGAACCAGCGCGGCCCGGTCCGCGTCGGCCCCGCGGTCGGCGGGTTCGTGCCCGGACAGTTCATCCGCGTCTATCAGGACGGCACGGCGATGAAGCTGCCGGCGGGCACGACGCTCGTGCTCCAGATGCACTACACGACTTACGGCAAAGCGTCGACGGATCGCACGCGCATCGCGGTCAAGTACGCGAAGCAGCCGCCGGCCACGCAGCTGCGCTGGGCCTCGCTGCAGAACGGCGGCCTGCACATTCCTGCTGGCGCAGCGGATCACCGCGTCGATGCGGAGATGACCCTCGGCGCGGACGTCACGATGTGGAGCATGCTCCCGCACACCCATGTGCGCGGCATCCGCTGGATCTACGACGCCACCTATCCCGACGGCCGGAAGGAAACTCTCCTGTCCGTGCCGAATTACGACTTCAACTGGCAGACCGACTACGTCTTCAAGCAGCCGCTGAACCTGCCGAAGGGGACCAAGCTGCATACGGCGGCGTGGTACGACAACTCGACCGCCAACAAGGCGAATCCGGACCCCACGAAAGACGTGTATTGGGGCGACCAGACGTGGGAAGAAATGCAGTTCACGGCGATCACGTTCAGCACGAATAATACGCCGGCCAGGACGGCCAGCGGAGGCGCGAAACAATGAGTGGTGCGATCAGGACGTTCGGGCTCGGCGCCGTGGGGGCGCTGGCGCTGTGTGCGGTAGTGTCCGTGGCGGTGACGGCTTCGGCGGCAGGCCAGGCCGGGAGCCCGGCGGCGGCGCCCACGTTCAACAAAGAGGTCGCGCCGATCCTCTTCAAGAACTGC
>JAYVMG010000271.1:0-3828 GCA_043759095.1 Acidobacteriota bacterium
ACGCGGCACAGCACATGTTCGGCCGCGGCCGCTCGTTCGATCGCATCGATCTCGCCGTCAAGGAAGGACGCACGCTGAAGGACGCGGAGCAGGAGCTGACCGCGCTGCTCGGCCCCGGCTTCCAAGTGGAGCCGCCGTCGGGCCGCGGCCAGCAGTTCGAAGCGATGCTCGCGGCGTACTCGATGATGGTCGGCATCTCCAGTCTGTTCGCGCTCTTCATCGGGATGTTCATCATCTACAACTCGTTCGCGATCGCCGTGACCCAGCGGCGATCCGAAATCGGCATCCTGCGGGCGCTGGGCGCGACTGGCGGACAGATTCGCTGGCTGTTCCTCGGCGAGAGTGCGGTGACCGGCCTGATCGGATCGCTCGGCGGCCTGGTGTTCGGGGTGTTGATCGCGCGCGGCATTGAAGCCTCCATCGGCGCGCTGATCTCGGATGTCTACGGCGTGGCTCAGCATGCCGGCGAGCTCTCAACCAGTCCGAGTCTGCTGCTGCTCGCTCTCGCGATTGGCATCGGCACGAGCATCATCGCCGCGGCCATTCCCGCGCACAACGCCGCCCGCGTGGATCCCGTGCAGGCGTTGCAGAAGGGCAAGTATCAGGTGCTGTCGGCCGGCGAGAGCCGCCTGCGCGCGATTCTGGGTCTCTCGCTTGGCGCCGTGTCGATCGTCTTCCTGAACATCGGCGGATCCCGCCCGGTCTTTTATTTCGGGTACGCGCTCGCGATTCTCGTCGCACTGTTGATCAGCCCGCTGCTCTCGCTGGCGCTCGCCAAAGCGCTGCGCCCGATCCTGAAATGGGCGCGGCCGGTGGAAGGCTCGCTCGCCGCTGACAGCCTGATCCAGTCGCCGCGACGGACGTCCGCAAGTGTGGCCGCGCTGATGCTGTCGCTTGCGCTGGTCGTGGCGTTCGCCGGCATGGCGCGTGCGAGCTACGTCTCGATCATCGACTGGATGGAAACGGCGCTGAACCCCGAGCTCTTCATCCTGCCCTCGCAGAGCATCGTCGTTCGCACGATGAGGTTTCCGCCGTCGATGGGGCCCGAAGTCGAAGCCATCCCCGGGGTCAGACGCGTGCAGATGGTGCGCGATGCGCGCATTCAGTTCCGCAAGACGCCGGTCATGGTGGTATCGGTTGAAGTCGCCAGCATCAAGGAGACAGGCCAGCGGCAGCCGGTCGCCGGAAACGCCGACGACATGTACCGGCGCGCGGCCGCAGGCGAAGGCCTGATCGTTTCGGACAACCTCGCGCAGCTGCAGCACCTCACGCTCGGCGAGCTGCTGGAGATCCCCGCGCCCAACGGCGTCATTCGGCTCCCGATCGTCGGCATCGTGATCGACTACTCGGATCAACAGGGCACGATCATGATGGACCGCAGCCTGTTCGTCCGCTACTGGAGCGACGACTCGGTTAACGTGTTTCGCATCTACCTGAAGCCGGACGCGCAGGTTGCCGATGTGCGCCAGCGCATCATCGAGAAGTACTCGGGTCAGCGGCAGGTGTTCGTGCTCACGAACCACGAGCTCAAGAGCTACATTTTGAAGGTGACCGATCAGTGGTTCGGGCTGACGTCCGTGCAGATCGCCGTCGCCGTCCTGGTCGCGATTCTCGGCATCGTCAATACGCTCACCGTATCGATCACCGACCGGCGGCGAGAGCTTGGCGTGTTGCAGGCCGTCGGTGGATTGCGCGGTCAGATCCGGCGCACGATCTGGCTCGAGGCGCTGAGCATCGGCACGCTCGGGCTTGTGCTCGGGTTGGGGCTCGGGGCGGTTAACCTGTATTACATCCTGCAAATCGTGCACAACGACATCGCGGGCATGCGGCTGGACTACGCGTTTCCAATCGGCACAGCGCTCGCGCTGATCCCGACGATTCTCGGCGCCGCGTTCATCGCAGCCATCTGGCCGGCCGAGTCCGCGGTGCACGGCTCGCTGGTGGAGGCGCTCGAGTATGAATAATGGGCGGGTGGGTCTGGTAGGCCAGGTGGGTCACGTGGGTCGGATCGGGCGGGTCGGGCGGGTGGGTGTGCTCGGGCTCGCGCTCGCGTTGCTTTCGCTCGATCTCTACGCGGCGGACAACGCGCGGCAGATCGTGGACGAGGCGCAGAAGCGGACCGACGTCAAGTCGCAGCGCTACGAAGGTCTGCTGCAGGTGTTCGACGCCAAGGGTAAGGTCAGCGACAAGCGCTGGACGATGGAGCGGCTGGGCGCGCATGGGTTGAGCAAGGCGGTCCTGCGGTTCACGGCGCCGGCCGAAGTGAAGGGCGTGGCCCTGCTGGTGGTGAATCATCCCGACCGCGCGTCGGATCAGTGGATGTGGACGCCGGCGATCGAGCGCGACCGCCGTATTGCGCTGCAGGATCGCTCGACGCGCTTCTTCGGCACCGACTTCAGTTTCGAGGATCTCGAAGAGCGCGACGTGAACCAGTACGACTACGTGCTCGCCGGCGACGACACGATTGACGGCGCCGCGTGCTGGAAGATCGCGTCCACGCCGCGGGAATCCAAGTCGTCGCAGTACACGCGATCGATCGTGTGGATCCGGAAGGACAACTACGCGTTCGCGCGCATCGAAAACTTCGTGAAGGATCAGGTCGTCCGGCGGCTGAACTATTCCAATATCCAGAACGTGCAGGGGATCTGGACCGCGAAGCAGCTCGAGATGACCGACGTCCGCCGTGGCAGCCGCACGCGCCTGAGCCTCGAGAAGCTCGAGTACAACGTCCCGCTGAAAGACGAAGACTTCACGCTGCAGGCCATCCGTAGGCAGTAGTTGTATAAAACGCTTTTTGTGTGTTTCGTGTGTTTCGTGGCTTCGCGAGAAACTGTTGTTGGAGCCCAGGCACTTACTCAACGCGGCTTCTTTGAAGGCTCCGCGATGCTGTTCCCGCAGGCTGCGCCGAACGATCCGGTGCGCGCGGTCGGTGACTTCCTGGCCCGCGAGGACGTGTTCTTCAAGTCGGCGCCGTGGATGCAGTTTGCCGGTGGTCTCGAGTTTCGCGCCAACTCGCACGACCAGGTCGAGGACCGCTGGCGCATCGACCTCGACGACCGCGGCATCAAGCGCTCGCGCGTGTCGCTGCGCCGGCTGGCGGCCACGTTCACCCACGGACCGTTCACCGTGGACGCCGGCAAGCAGTTCATCCGCTGGGGCAAGGCCGACATCATCAACCCCACCGACCGTTTCGCCCCTCGCGACTTCATCAACGTCGTCGACACCGAATTCCTGGCGGTGACCGGCGTGCGCGGCGTGGCGCAGCACGGCGCCGACACGTTCGAAGCGGTCTGGGCGCCGCGCTTCACACCCAGCCGCGTGCCGCTGCTCGATCAGCGATGGACCGCGGTTCCCGTCGATGCGGCGGCCGTGCCGATTGTCGATGCGGGATCCGATCTGCCGACCGGAGCAGAGACCGGTCTGCGGTGGGGCCACGTCGGGGCGGGCTTCGAGTACTCGCTGTCGTACTTCAACGGCTTCAACCATCTGCCCAACATTGGGCTGGTGGGGCAAGTAGGTCAGGTGGGTCAGGTAGGTCAGGTGGGTCAGGTAGGTCAGGTAGGTCAGGTAGGTCAGGTAGGTCTGGTGGGTCGGGGTCAACGCGTCACGCTCGCCACTGTCGCGATGAACGGCCTGACGTCGTCGATCGGAATGGCCAGGCCACCGTGATAAAAAGCCGGCCGTGACGTGCGCATTCGTCACCACCAGGTCCGGCCGGACCAAGAAGCCGCTGCCGCGCATCTTCTCGGACTGGACCATCACCACGCCCGGCATCGCGCGAGCGATGACATCCTCGAGCGGCAGCGCGGATGGCTGCGGTAACTCGGC
>JAYVMG010000272.1:0-10146 GCA_043759095.1 Acidobacteriota bacterium
TCGGCGTACACGAAGTTCTGCGACGGCACGGCGTAGTCTTTCAGTGCATCCGTGAACTCCGCCCAGTTGTGCGCCTCGTTCACCTTCAGAAACGCCGCGAGCGTTCCATCGTCCGGATCCAGCGCGGTCCAGCGGAACGCGAGCGGCTCGAGCGGGAGTGGCTTGGGGTTGGATTTCGAGTCGGCATTGTTCGCGTTGATGGCGTCGGAGACCAGCGGACCGTGACGCGTGAAGCGCACGTTCAACTGCACGGGTGCGGCGCCTTTCACGGCGATCGTTTCAGGGATGACAGTGATTGGTTCCTGCGCTCCGCGAAATTCATAGTGCGTCCCGCTGGCGTCGAGCCGCTCGCGATACAGATCCTGGACGTCGGCTGCGACGTTGGTGGCGCCCCACGCGATAAATCGATTGCGGCCGAGCGCGACCGCCGGGATGCCGGGGAACGTGCCACCGATCACATCGAAGTCGCCTGCGGAAATGTGCGCGAGGTACCACGTGGAGGGCAGTCGCGTGCCGAGATGCGGATCGTTGGCGAGGAGGGGTTTGCCGCTCGCGGTCAGCGTGCCGTCGACGACCCAGTTGTTCGAGCCGAGGCCCTCGGTTGATGAGCCGCCAAGCAGAAAATCGCGAACGAGGGGATCGCCTTCGGCGAGACTGCCGATGAGCGCGCGCGACCAACTCTCCGTCCCGGAGCTCTCCACCACGGAACGCGCCACCACGGAACTCGCCACCACGGAGGACACGGTGGACACGGAGGTAACACCTAGTTTGGTTTTATTCCCTCTGTCCACCGTGTCCTCCGTGGTGGAGAGTTTCGACAGGATGCTGAGGCCGTCGACCGCGTAGGGAGGCATCAATTGATGCATCCGCTCCTCGCCGACGGCTCTGATCAGATCGTGGCGCAGCAACTCGAACGAGTAGTTGCCGCTCAGATCCCACGCCATCATCTTCACCCAGACGACGACGTCAGGGCCCGTCCAGGGTTCGGGTTCGAAGCGGAGGAGCGAGAACTCTGGCGGCAGTTCGCTGCCGTGATGCGCGCTGATGAATGCGTTCACGCCTGCCACGTAGGCGTTCACCTGCTGCTTCGCCCAATCCGGCGTTGATGCCCACGCCGCGCGCGCGGCGCGGCCGAAGCCGACCGTTCGCAGAAAACGATCCTGCGGCAGCGTGGCGGCGCCGAGTACTTCCGACAGCCGGCCGAACCCGATGCGCCGCTGGAATTCCATCTCCCACAGGCGGTCCTGCGCGTGGACGTACCCGAGGCCGAACAGGCCGTCGAGTTTGTTCGCGGCGAAGATGTGCGGGATCGCGTCCGCATCGCGAACGATGTCGATCGGCGCCGAGATCCCGGCGATCGTCGTCGTCCCGTCAAGTTGAGGCAGCGATCGTCGCAGGTAGACGTACGCGCCGCCCACGGCGATGGCGGCCAGCAGGGTGATCGCGACGGTCGCCTTCAGCAAGAGTCGCATCCCTGAATCATAATCAAGTCTCAACTCTCAGGTCTCAACTCTCAACTCTGAGACCTGAGACTTGAGACTTGAGACCTGAGACCTGAGACCTGAGACCTGAGACCTGAGACCTGAGACCTGAGACCTGAGACCTGAGACCTGAGACCTGACCATGAAGGCAGCCCTCGACCGCCTCTACGCGGAATTCAACCACGCGGATTCGGCGACCGATCCGATTCAAATCGTCCGGCGCTTCCAGAGGGATGACGATCGCGAGGTTGTCGCCTTCATCGCGGCGGCGCTGGCGTTCGGGCGCGTCTCGAGCGTGTTGCAGTCGATCGAGCGTGTGCTCGCTGTGATGGGGCCCGAGCCGGCGGCCTACGTGCGGCGTTTCGACCCGAGCCGTCACGCCCCCGCGTTTGCCGGCATCGTCCACCGCTGGACGCGAGAAGCCGACATCGTCGCCCTGCTGTGGGTGCTGCGGCAGATGATCGATAGCGCGGGATCGGTGGAAGGATTTTTTCTCGAAGGCTACGACGCCGGTGCGGACGATATCGCCGGCGCACTCGATAGCTTTTCGACGCGCGCGATGGCGCTGGATCTGAAGGCGGCGTACGGCCGCGTGCCGAAGCGGCCCGGCGTCGGCTACTTCTTTCCGCGGCCGTCAGCTGGATCCGGATGCAAGCGGCTGAATCTGTTTCTTCGCTGGATGGTTCGGCGCGACGCGCTGGATCTCGGTGTGTGGCGCCGCGTGTCGCCCGCGAAACTGATCGTGCCGCTCGACACGCACGTGATCCGCGTCGGGCGTTGCCTGCGTCTGACGACCTACACCAGTCCTGGCTGGCGAATGGCGCGCGACATCACCGCGTCGTTACGAAAGCTCGATCCCGTCGACCCCGTGAAGTACGACTTCGCGGTGTGTCACCTGGGGATGATGAACGCGTGCGGCTTCAGCCGGCCGCAGGGGGACTCTCAGTGCCCGCTTCGCGGCGTCTGTCGGCCGGGCCGCAGACGCCGCAACTCTGAGGTCTCAAGTGTCAACTCTCAGCGTCGCGGCTGAGCTCTGAGACTTGAGACTTGAGACTTGAGACTTGAGACTTGTTCGTAGACCGTCGCCGTCTCGGCGACCATCCGTTCGACGGTGAACCGCTCGTTCACGCGCGCGAAGCCCGCGTCGGCCATCCGCTGGCGCAGCCCCGCGTCCTTCAGCGCCCGCACGATCGCCTCCGCCAGCGCGTGGTGATCGCGCACGGGAACGAGCAGGCCGTTGACGCCATCCTCGACGATCTCCGGAATGCCGCCGGCGCGCGTGGCGACGATCGGCCGCGCGCACGCCATCGCGTCGAGCAGCGAGGTGCCCAGGCCCTCGGTGACCGAGCTCATAACGAATAGATCGAAACCCTTGATGCAGCCGAGCACGTCGGTTCGAAATCCCGGCAGCAGCACGTGCTTCTCGAGGTGATGTTCGTGCACCTGCTTCTGCAGATGCTCGCGCAGTTCGCCTTCGCCGAGGATCACGAAGCGCGCATCGGGGACCTGCTGCACCACGAGATGCGCGGCGTCGATCAGGTAGCGCTGTCCCTTGTGCGGCACGAGCGCGGCGACGTTGCCGACCACCGGCGATCCGTGCGGCAACCAGAACGCTTCGTGCACGTTCACCGGCGGCGTGGCGACCGCGTGCTCCACGTCGATGCCCTCATGCACCGTCACCGTGCGATCGGGTGGCACGCCGTCGCGGATCAGCATCTGCCGGATGGCTTCCGACGCCGCGATGAAGCAGTCGACCTGGCGGTACTTCCAGCGCGAGAACGAATTGCCCTTGAGATGGAAGTCGACGCGGCGCGCCACGACCAGCGCCGGCGTCGGGCCGCCTTTCGTGGACGCCGATCCGATCGACAGCGCCAATGACGCCATCGCCACGCCGTGGGGATCGTGCGCGTGGATGATGTCGGGCGAGAGCTTCTTGATCAGCCTCGAGAACTTCCACGCGGCCGACAGGTCCATTTCCGTTCGCGGCGCGAGCGGGATCAGATCCAGCCCCTCGGCCGCGCGCTGCCGCAGTTCGCCGTCAGGATGCGCGACCAGCGCGGTACGCTGGCCGATCGATCGCAGACCGTTGACGGTCAGCAGGACCTGATTCTGGCCGCCGCGCCAGGTTCGAGCGGTGTCAACGTGCAGGGAAAACATCGGGGTAACTCTCAACTCTCAACTCTCAACTCTCAACTCTCAACTCTCAAGGCTCGGGTCGCGGAGGGCTGAGAGTTGAGACCTGAGACTTGAGCCTTCGTTCCAGTTCCCGCAGCTTCGCGAACTTCAGGAACACGTAATACGCGTTCATCGACGAGATGATGAAGCCCGGCACGCCGTCGCGGATGCCGCCTCTGGCGATGTAGTTGCGCAGGAACGCGAGCGGGGGATGACCGGCCAGCTGCAGCATGCCGGCGCGCCGTCCCTCCTCGTGCATTTGCCTGGCCGCCAGCGTCGTGTAGCGGTCGATCGTGTCGAGATGATCGGCGATGTCGCGGTAAGCATAGTGCTGGATCTCGCCGCGCACACGTCCCACCGATCCCTGGACCGTGAGCGCCTCATGCACGTAGCGGCCGGTCCATTTCGCGCGGCGGCGATCGTAGAGCCGCGACTGGAAGTCCGGATACCAGTCGGTGGTCCGCACCCAGCGTCCCAGGTGCCACGTGACGCGCGGGATCAGGAACGCGGCGTGGGGCGGTTCCGCCGGGATCGCGTTGATCTCGTCCGCCAGCGCCGGCGTGACGCGTTCGTCGGCGTCCAGCGACAGAATCCAGTCGTGGCTCGCCAGCGACGCGGCGTAGTTTTTCTGTTCGATGTGCCCGAGCCAGTCGTGGACGACCACGCGATCGGTGTACTGCCGGGCGATGGCGACGGTCTCGTCGGTGCTGCGCGAATCGACGACGACAATCTCGTCGGCCCAGGCGACCGACGCCAGGGCCGCACCGAGATCCGCCGCTTCGTTTTTGGCCACGACCGTGACCGACAGTTTCGGCACGGAGGGGAGTGTACTAGAGGGCGGGTGGGTCACGTCGGTCAGGTGGGTCTGGTGGGTCGGACAGGCGGAGGCTCTTTACCCGGCCTACCTGCCCTACCCGACCTACCCGACCACGTCTTCTGTCAGCGCGCGACCTGGACGCTGCTGCCGCCGCCGTTGATCGGTACCTGCTGCACGGCTTCGAAATCGACGAGCGATTTGTTGTAGTCCGAGATCGCCTGAATCTCGACCGTGCGGGCGAGCGAAAGATCGCGCTGCGCCTGGACGACGAAGAAGGGCGAGGACATGCCGGCAGCCAGCTTCTTTTCCTCGGCTTCGAGCTTCTTCTCCTGCAGCTCGCGGGAGGCGCGCGCCGACTGCACGCGCTGCTGGTTCGTGCGGACGTTGCGCGCCGCGCCGCGCACCTGCGTCACCACCTGCATCTGCATGTTCTTCAGTTGCACTTGCGCCTGCTCATACTCCAGCTTCACCCGCGCGAGGTTCGCGTGCGCCGTGTTCGCGCCCAGCGGATAGCCGACGGTGATCCCGAACGTCCAGGTCGGGTACGTGCTCTGGAACACGTCGCCCAGCACCGAGCCGAACCCCACGTCAGACACGACGGTCCGGTTCACCGCCTTGCCCGATGCGACGGCCACAAAATCGACTGCGCTCAACTGCGTGCCGCCGACGCCCACCGGGTTGTAGCCGACGTTCGCGTTGACGTCCGGCTTGATCTGGTTGGTGTAGTACTTGATATTGATGTCGCTCTGATCGAGGGCGTTCTTGGCGCTCCGCAGATCCGACCGCTTGTCGAGGGCGGTCTTCACCGCACCGTCCACATCGATCGCGCGCGCGTCGAACGACGGGGCGTCGGTCGGCTCGAAGTTGACGGTCCAGAAGTCCGCCGTCCCGGGGTCGAGAATCAGCGTGCGCAGATTGTCCTGCGCCTGCCTGATCGCCGCCTCGGCGACGATGACGCTGGACTCGTTCGTGGCGACCTCGGCCTGCGCCTGCACGATGTCGATCGGCGCCATCGTGCCGATCTCCACTCTCTTCCGGTTGTCTGTGAGCGATCGCTGCGACAGCGCCAGCGATTCCTGCTGCGCTTTCAGATTATTGATGGAGTAAGACAGATCCCAGTAGGCGTTCCTGACACTCCGCAGCGTCTGCGTGATGATGCTCTGAAGCTGAATGTCGGAGAGGTCGCGCACTTTCCTGCTGAGCGCGACCTGCTGCCGGATCGCATCCACCTGGAAGTTGCGCAACAGCGGCTGCGTGTACTGCAAATTCAGGTTCGAGCTGATCTGCGGGCTGAAGCTGCTGAACAGGTTCGTCGTCGTGAACCGCGAGCTGTTCCAGGCGGCCGAGTAGTTGCCGCCCCAGGGCAGCGTCTGCGCCAGGCTGACGGCGGTTGCGAACGTGCCGTTGTCGATGCCAGTGGCGCCGCCCGACAGGGAACTGGTTGACGCCGACGTCTGCGACTGGCGCGACAGCGACGTCGAGAAATTCGGCCGCCACGACGACTGCGCGAGCGCGATGCCGGTGTCCTGAATCTGTGGGTCGATGCGCTGGTACCGGATGCCGAGATTCTGCTCGATGGCCAACTGCACGGCCTCGTCGATCGAGAGCCTCCGGACCGTGTCACCCGGCTGCTGGGCGGCGTTCTGCGCCGCCGCCTGCATGGCGAGGCTGAGGCTGGGCTGTTCGCTCTGACCGAATGCGGACACGGACATCGTCGTCGCGAGGACGGCCGCCATGGTGGCAATTCTGGCGCGGCGATTCGGCTGGTGCAGACGCATTGCTGACGGCTCCATCAAAAAAAGTGATTTCGGTGCTGTGCTGATCAGTAGACGTTCGGCAGGAAGGTTCGGTTCAGAGCAATTGTATACTTTTCCATGCGCATTTCTGCCCGTCTCTCCGCCGGCCTTGCCGCACTCGCGTTTGTCGCCGCCGGTGCGCATCTCGCGGGGGCGCCCCCTCCGGTCCCCGTCAAGGCCAAGGCCGGGAACGCTGCCGGCGGCTTCGAGTTGACTGTAGACAGCATCATGCGCGGCCCGGCCCTCGTGGGCTATCCGCCCACCGGTTTGCGCTGGTCCGGCGATTCCTCGCGGCTCTACTTCGAGTGGCGCAAGGGAAACGAGGACGAGGCCTCGACCTGGGTCGTGGCGCGCGACGGCGGCCAGCCGCGCAAGCTGACCGACGAGGAGCGGCGGAACGCGCCCCCGGCGGCCGGCCGGTGGGACAAGGCGCACCGCCGCGTCCTGTTCGTCGATCGTGGCGATATCGTGCTGCTCGACGCCGTCACCGGCGCGCGGCGCCAGATCACCCGCACAACCGGCAACGAAGGTAACCCGCGCTGGGCGCGCCACGAGTCGGCCATCACCTTCACGCGCGACAACAACCTGTTCCTCGTCCCGCTCGACAGCGGAGAGATCGCGCAACTGACCGACGTGCAGCCGCGCAAGCGCGATCCGCGCGACACCGACAGCCAGACGTTCATCAAGGCCGAGGAGCCGAAGCTGATCGAGCACACGCGCATCGAGGCCGAGAAGAAAAAGAAAGCCGACGACAAAGAGAAGGCGCGCGCGCTGCCGAAGTTCGAACTCGCCGACCGCCAGTCGGCCACCGATCTGCAGCTCTCGGGCGACGGCACGCACATCTTCATGTTGATCGTCGAGCGGACGGACGCCGCGAAACGCCCGAACGTGCCGAACTACGTCACCGAGTCCAGCTACACCGAGGACATTCCCGCCAGAACGTTCGTCGGCGATGCGCAGGACAACCAAACGCTGGCCGTGATGAACCTCGTCACGGGTAAGACCGTCATGGCCGACGCCCCTGCGAAGGAGATGAAGGAGGGCAAGGAAGTTGCGCGTCCGTCCCGCTGGGGCATGGCGCAACTGTCCGATGACGGCGCGCTCGCGCTGGCGCACGTCCGCGCGCAGAACAACAAGGACCGCTGGCTGGTGGCCGTGGATCCGGAATCTGGCAAGGCGCGCGTCCTCGACACTCTGCACGACGCTGCATGGGTGAGGGAGGTGGGCGGGTTCGGACCGGTCGATCCGTCATTCGGCCTGATGCCGGATCAGCAGCACGCGTGGTTTCTCTCCGAGCGCGACGGCTGGATGCACCTCTACGCGATCGATGCGGCTGCGACCCAGCCCGTGGCGCGTCAGCTGACGCAGGGCCAGTGGGAAATCGAATCGGTGGCATTCTCGGCCGACAGGAAAAAGTTTTACATCACGAGCACGGAGGCGCATCCGGGTGAACGGCACATCTACGCGATGCCGATTGACGGCGGCGAGCGCACGAAGCTGACGTCGATGGTTGGCGGCACCTCCGGTGAGGCGTCTCCTGACGACCGCACGTTTGGCCTGATCTATTCGGCGAGCGCCAAGCCGAACGAGGTCTACCTGATGCCGAACACTCCGGGGGCTGCCGCCACGCAGGTGACGACGTCGACGAGTGAGGTCTGGCGATCATACAAATGGGTCGAGCCGCAGCTGGTGACCTACAAGACGCGCGACGGCGTCGAGGTGTACGCGCGGATGTACACGCCCGAGATGGTCGGCGCTAAACGTGATCCTTCCGCGCCAGCTGTCGTCTTCGTCCACGGCGCTGGCTACCTGCAGAACGCGCACAAGTACTGGTCCTCGTACTACCGCGAGTACATGTTCAACACGTTGCTGGCGTCGCGCGGGTACGTCGTACTCGATCCCGACTACCGCGCGAGCGCCGGTTACGGGCGCGACTGGCGCACCGCCATCTACCGCCACATGGGCGGCAAGGATCTGGAGGACGTCGTCGACGGTGCGAAATTCCTGGTGGCGACGCAGAAGGTGAACGCGAAGCACATCGGGGTGTACGGCGGCAGCTACGGTGGTTTCATCACGCTGATGGCGTTGTTCACCACGCCGGATGTGTTCGCGGCCGGCGCGGCGCTTCGGCCGGTGACCGACTGGACGCACTACAACCACGACTACACGGCGAACATCCTGAACGAACCGCAGGCCGACGCCGAAGCGTACCGCAAGAGCTCGCCCATCTACTTCGCGGAAGGGCTCAAGGGCGCGCTGCTCATCTGCCATGGCATGGTGGACACGAACGTGCTCTTCCAGGACAGCGTCCGGCTGGTGCAGCGGCTGATTGAATTGCGCAAGGACAACTGGTCGGTGGCCCCATTCCCGGTCGAGAACCACGGCTTCGAGGACGAGACGAGCTGGGCGGACGAATACAAACGCATCCTGAAACTGTTCGAGGACAATCTAAAAACCCATGACCCGCGACGAGCTTCTTAATCTGTACCGGCGGTCGGGCGCGCTGCTCGACGGCCATTTCCGTCTCACTTCGGGTCTCCACAGCCCGGGCTACCTGCAGTGCGCGCTCGTGCTTCAGCACCCGCAGCATGCGGAAGCGCTGGGCCGCGCGATCGCGGATCGCGTGCGTGAGCTGCGCGCCACCGTCGTGCTCTCGCCGGCGCTGGGCGGCGTCGTCATCGGGCAGGAGGTCGGGCGCGCGCTTGGCGTGCGCGCGATCTTTGCCGAGCGTCAGGACGGCGCGCTCGCACTGCGTCGCGGCTTCACGCTCGATCCGCTCGACCGTATCCTCGTCGTCGAGGATGTGATGACGACGGGCGGATCCACGCGCGAGACGATGCAGGTGGCGAAGGCTGCCGGCGGACAGGTGGTGGGCACGGCGTCGATCGTCGACCGGAGCGGCGGCGCGATCAGTTTCGATGTGCCGTTCGCTGCGCTGCTCGAGATCGCGCTGCCGACGTACGAACCGGAGAAATGCCCGCTGTGCGCGCAGGGGCTGCCGGTGGTGAAGCCGGGTTCAAGGCCGGGTGCCTAGCTTCAAGATCACGGTGGCCTACGACGGTACCGATTACGTCGGGTGGCAGCGTCAGGCCAACGGCGTGTCGATTCAGGGGCTGATCGAAGACGCGCTGCGCGCGCTGGACGGCCGCGAGGTGACGGTTGCGGGAGCCGGGCGAACCGATGCCGGCGTCCACGCGCTCGGCCAGGTGGCCGCGTTCACGATCGCGCGCGAGCTGGAACCCGGCGCACTCGTTCGCGCGCTGAACGCGCACCTGCCGTACGCGATCCGCGTGCAGTCCGCCGATCACGCACCGCCCGCGTTTCACCCGCGCTTCGGCGCGCGCTCGAAAACCTATCGATACCGTCTGTGGAACGGCGACGTGATGAGCCCGTTCGAGCGCCGGTACGCGTGGCACGTTCCGGGCCCCCTCGACGTCGAGTCGATGCGCACCGCTGCGCGGTTACTCGAGGGGCGGCACAACTTCGCCGCGTTCCAGGCGTCGGGGGGCTCGGTGGCCACGACGGAGCGTGAGATCATGATCTCCACACTCTCCACCACGGAGGACACGGAGGAAGAAATCGTCTTTCGCCATGGATTGAACCTCCGCGTCCCCCGTGTCCGCCGTGGTAGAGATTGTCGTGGTGGAGAGCTGGTTGTGTTCGAGGTGACAGGCACCGGCTTTCTTCGCCACATGGTCCGCATCATCGTCGGATCGCTGATGGAGGTTGGCCGCGGTCGGCAGCCGGTCGAGTGGATCAGCGACGTGATCGCGTCGGGGAATCGCGCGATGGCGGGGCCGACGGCGCCGCCGGACGGCCTGTTTCTGGTGCGCGTCGAGTACCCTGACGCGCTTGCGGCTGGATCCTAAGACCTTGT
>JAYVMG010000273.1:0-10127 GCA_043759095.1 Acidobacteriota bacterium
CGCCCGACAAGCGACATCAGGATGTCTTTAGCGTCCGGCATCTCTCATCGCCTCCGCCAGCTTCAGCATGGCGCGGTGCACGGCGAGCCGCGCGGCTTCGCCCGTGGGTTTCCCGAGCGCCTCGGCCAGCTCCTCGTACGTGTGCCCCAGTTCGATGCGGCCGATGATCGCCTCCCGATCGCGATCGCGCAGCAGCGCCAGCGCGGTGTCGTACCGGTCCAGCGACTCGCGGCCGATGGCTTGTTCGAGTGGGCTCATGTCGTTCCCCGCCATGTGGTCATCGAGCGGAACCGCCTCCGGTCGGCGGCCGGCACGCCGGATCGCGTCCCGGATCCGGTTCATCAGCGCCTGCCGGAGATAGGCCTGCAGCGCGCCGTCGTGCCGCGGTTCAAACGCCTCTATCCTCCTTAACGTCTGAATGACCGTTTCCTGTACAAGGTCGTCGGTGTCGCCCCGATCGCGGGCCCAGGCGGGCAGGCGGCCGCTGGCCCACCGGCGAAGGCGGGGGAGGTGTTGCGCGAGCAGGCGGTCGAGGGCGTCTTCGTCTCCGGCGCGGGCCTTCGCTAGGAGCTCGATGGACGATTCTCCGTTCACAGCCGCGCTACTTCTGTGTGCTGCTGGCGCCGGCCGCGGTCTGGAAGAAGTACTGGTCGAACCACTCCATATTGTGGTCCATCGTCGCGCGGTTGCTCTTGGGCTTCGTCGGGCCGTGGCCGACTCCGCCGAAGCCCTGATAGACGATCAGCTTCGTCGGGACGTGGTTGTCCTGCAGACCGCGATAGAGCTCGAAGGCGTTGGGCAGCGGCACCCGCTGATCCGCGGCGCCGTGCTGGATCAGCGTCGGTGTCTTCGCCTGCTTGATGTACGTGATCGGCGACGTCTTCGCGTAGATCTCCGGGTCGTCCCACGGCGTCGCCTTCAGGTACTGCCGCGTGAACGGCGTGATGTCGGTGTTCACGTAGTACGTCATCCAGTCCGAGATGCCGGCCCCGACCGAGATCGCCTTGAAGCGCGCCGCGTCGTGCGTCGCAAGGAAGGCCGAGATGTAGCCGCCCTGGCTCCAGCCCATCGTGCCGACCTTGGCCGGATCGACCATGCCCTTCGCGATCAGTGAGTCGATGCCGGACAGCACGTCCCATGCGTCACCGACGCCGAGGTTGCGCACGTTCAGCGCGCGAAACTTCTCGCCGTACCCGGCGCTGCCGCGGTAGTTCGGTTCGAGGACGAGGACGCCGCGCGGCACCCAGACGTCGATCGGATAGATGTTGCTGGTGAACGGGATCGCGCGCGAGACACCGGTCGGCCCGCCGTGGATCACGACGAGCAGTGGATATGTCCTGGAGGCATCGAAGTCTGCTGGCTTGTGCAGGATGCCTTCGACCGTGGCGCCGTCCTGGCTCTTCCACGTCACGACGTCGAGCGTGCTGGTCGTCCAGCTCACGGTCTGCGCGTTCATGTCCGTGATTCTTTTCGCGCCGACGTAGACCTCGGCGATCGAGTTCGCATCCGCGCGCAGCGACGCGATCGTCTGTCCGTCCTTCGATAGCGAGAAGCTCGAGTTGACGGTGTGATCGACCGGCGACACCTTGGTCACCGCCTTCGTGGCCGGATCCAGCTTGTACAGGTACGAGTAGGTGCGCGCTGACGCCGCGAAGAAGATGCCGGCAGGCTTCCAGTCGACGATCGACGAGTCCTCGTCAAACGCCGCTGACAGCACGGTCGGCGCGCCGCCGCTCGCCGGCACCGTGGCGATCAGATTGTTCATGTACATGTACGCCGGGTTCGCCATCGACGTCTGGAACGCGATGCGCGAACCGTCAGGTGACCACACCGGGTTCGTGTCGGGGCCGTCCTGCGTGACGAGCGTGCGGACGGACGCGTCGGCGATCGTGACGATCGAGATGTCGGCGGCGCCGCCGTTCTTCAACTCGGGATTGATCCGGTGATCGAACGCGATGCTCCTGCCGTCAGGCGACCACGCGAAGCTGCCGACCGTGAACGAGCCGCTCGTCAACGTTCGCGTCGCGCGCGTACCGAGGTCGATGGCGAAGAGGTGCGTCATCCGCTGATCCTGTTCGACGACCTGGAACTCGCCGTATTTCTTGTCGCGATCTTTGACTGCGGCCGATTTCGCCTCCGTCGCGGTGTAGGCGATCGACTTGCCGTCTGGTGACCACGCAAAGCCGCCGACACCGTCTTCCACACTGGTCAGCGCCTCGGCTTCGCCGCCCTGCGGGCTGATCAGGTAGACCTGCCGCTTGTCGGTGCGGTCGGAGATGAAGGCCAGCTTGACGCCGTCCGCCGACCAGGCCGGCGACTGGCTCGATTTCTTGGCGTTGGTCAATTGTCGCGTCGCGCCCAGCGTCGCGTCTGCGAGCCAGATCTGCGTGTCGTACGCGTTGTCGTCCCAGTTCGTCTGGCGAACCGTGTAGGCCACCCACCGGCCATCCGGTGAGATTTCTGGCGAGCCGGCCCGCTTGATCGCGAGGATCTGGTCGACGCTCGGCGCCACCCGCGGTAGAGCTACGGGTGAGTGTTGCGCGCGCAGGCCGGCGACGCTGCCGAGGGCCAGCACAGCCAGAGTTAACACATTCTTCATACGCGCAGTATAAGATCAGACACGGTACAACCCGCGGCGGTCACACGGGTTTTCTCAAGGAGCTTTGCATGCGCAAAATGTTTGCCGGACTCACGGTCGCCGCGTTCGTCCTCGCGCTCGGATCCCCCGCGTTCGCGAAAGAAGAGACGGTCAAGGGGCAGATCGTCGACATGGGCTGCTACACGATGGACAAGTCGAACACGACGGTCGATCACAAGATGCCCAAGGAGACGAAAGACTGCGCGATCGCCTGCGCAAAGGGCGGGAAGCCGATGGCGCTGCTCACCAGCGACGGCAAGGTGTATGAAATCGGCGGCGGGCTCGCCGCCGACAAGAACGCCAAGCTGATCGCGCACATCAGCCACACGGTCGAAGTCACGGGCGACGTGATGGATCACGGCGGCAAGATGATGATCTCGGCCGACAGCTTGAAGATGGTCTCCAAGTAGGGACTGGGTCTGGGGATTAGAAGCTGAAAGGCGGGCTTCGTGCCCGCCTTTTTCTGGCTTGACTTGTTCTAATGAATTAGTACAATCACACACATGGTCGCGCCGAACCTGGTTTCCATCGACGCGCGGGATCGCACCCCGATCTACGCGCAGCTCGATCGCGGCCTCCGCGCCGCCATCGCGACCGGCCGCCTCCAGGTCGGCGATCAGCTCCCGACCGTCCGCCAGCTCGCCGTCGATCTCCGCATCAACGCCAACACCGTCGCACGCGTCTACGCGGAGCTGGAGCGCGCCGGCGTCATCGAAACGCGCCGCGGTATCGGCTCGTTCGTCATCGCGTCGCCTCAACAGGCTCACCCACCAGACCTTCACCGGCGTCAGCTGCGGGCATTCGTCACCCGCGTTCTTGGGAACGCGGCCGCCGCTGGATTCAGCATCGACGATGTCGCCGCCGAGATGCGCGCGCATCGCCAGAAGGGAGAATGACCGTGGCTTTCCTCGCCGCTCGTCGCACTCAGTACAACGCGGACCCGCCGCGCGCCAACATCGTCGCGATCCTGATCCTGCTCGGATCCATCGCGATCGGCGCGCTGCTGACGTGGCTCGCCGCCAACCCGATCCCCATCATCGTCATGGCGATCCTTGGCGCGATACTGATGCAGGCGCCGCGCATCGCGCAGCAAGTGTTGCCGGCATGCTCGCCGCCGTTGGGGCCCTCGCGTACATCGTCGCCGGCGGGCCACTGGAGATCGCCGACGCCGTCAGTCTGGGGTTGATGCGAGGCCTTCGCGTTTGACGCGCCGGCGGCCGGAAGTCACAATCGGCGCGTGATGGGGCGCTCATCTGCGCTGTGTCGGGGGGGGCTGGGGTCTGAGAAGGGGCGTTCTGTTACCCTCGGCAGCCCTCTAATGTGGCCTAGCAGGATGCTGAAATTCGAGTGTTCATAACGACTTTCACGGTCGATTCGGGAAGCGGCCTTCGCGGCGGAAGGCGCGCGCGTCGATCGAACGGGCGGCGCGCATCAGGCGGTGGCCTCGATCGTCCGCATCCGGACCATGTTGTAGGCCGCCGCGGCGAAGAGAAACTGCCAGTTCACGCGGGCGCCTCCCCGATGGCGGAGCTTGCGCAACCCGCCGACGGTCTTCATCCAGCCGAAGACTTCCTCGATGCGCTTCCGCGCCACCTGGCTGATCGCGTACCCGGGATGTCGCGTCGTCCGGCGATCGAGCGTGCGACTGCGCCTTTTCAAGGCGACATGCGGCGTCGCGTCGAGCGTGCGCAGCGTCTCCACGAACCCGCGCGTGTCGTACCCTTTGTCCCCGCCGATCGTGACCCGTCGGTGCGGCAGGGCGGCGATGAGACTCGCGGCGGCGTCGCGTTCGCCGGTGCCCGTCGCCGGCACGACGCACGCGTCGACCACCAAGCCGTGCCGGTTCTCCATCAGGACTTCGCCGAGATAGGCGAGCTTAGCTTCGTGGCCCTTGGCCTTCTTGTACAACCGACTGTCCGGATCGGTCGTCGATTGATGGGTCTGGTTCGAGCGCCGTTCTCCATGAAAGTTGATCGTCGGATTCCCCGGATCGTCGGGCCGTTCCCTGGGCTGATCCTTCCGTGTGAAACTCTTCTGGCCGGCCCACGCCTCCAGCAGCGTCCCATCGATGGTGAAATGCTCGGCGGACAGCAGATGGCGTCCACGGGCCTGCGCGACCACATCCTCAAAGAAGGCCCGCGCGATGTCGCCGTCGAGCAGCCGATCCCGATTCTTCGTGAAGGTGGTCGGCGCCCACACCGCGTCGTCCATACCCAGGCCGACAAACCAGCGAAACAGCAGGTTGTATTCGAGCTGCTCCATCAGCATCCGCTCGCTGCGCACCGAATACAACACCTGGAGCAGCAGCGCCCGCAACAAGTGCTCGGGTGGAATCGACGGCCGGCCCGTCTTGGCATACATCGCCTCGAACCGCGGCGACAACCGGCGCAGTGCGGCATCGGTCATCGTCCGAATCGTCCGCAACGGATGATCCGCCGGCACCCGTTGTTCCGGCGACAGGTAGCTAAACAAGTGGCCGCTCTGCTCGTCGTCTCCGCGCACGTAGGCACTCCTTGGACGAAGGGTACGCGGATCGTAGTACGGCCGAATCGACTTGTCGATCGGATCATGAGTAGTTTTTCAGCATCCTGCTAGAGCAGATTGCAGTTGCTCGTATCGCGAAGGCTTTAGCCGAGCGTGAGCAATCACCGCGGAAATCGGCGCTCGGCTAAAGCCTTCGCGCTACACCGTCTGAAACCAAACAACCGACGGTAGCCACTTGAAGGTTCGGGTGAGCGTATATGGGCCCTCGCCAAAGACACGCGTGCGATAGCTCTCCGCCTGTGCCAGTCGCTCCGCCGGCGGTCGCGACAACCAATACCGCACCTGTTCCCGGTCGTGCCGAGCCCAATGATCGTCGGGCGACTCCAATGACCAACGCATCCCGGCGAGCGGGCCAGAGGGGCGGTCGTGCTTCCCTGGCGGTGTGGGCGCCATGGCGCGATCTTAGCCCAAGACCCCGGCCCTTACGCGACCTTACGCGAGCCGGCTCGCGATGTCCTCGAACCAGTTGACGGTCACGGACAACCGATCGGGCTGTGCCTGCGCCGATGTCTGCGCAATCATCACCAGCCGGCCGTCCGCGGCGACATCGTAGTTGGGCAGCCCCGCGACCGCGCCCGCCTGGAACGGGCCGTCGGCGATTCTCCGCGGCGCGCCGACACGTGTCCGTGTCGCGAGATCGATGTCCGCCACCATCACGCTCGATCCGCTGCGGTAGCACAGGCGTCCGTCGCGGGACCAGACGGGTTCGGATCCGCCGTCGACACTGATCTGCGTCTTCACACCAAAGTCGGGAAACGGGAAGAGGTACACCTCGAAGCGGCCCGATTCGTCGGACGTGTACGCGAACGAGCGTCCATCGGGCGAACACGCGGGACCGAAGTCGTTGGCGCGCGATCGCACCAGCGCCCGCGGCGGGGTGCCGCTGCCCGGCATGCACATCCAGATGTTGGCGCCGGTGCCGGGGTTGTATTCGGTGAAGAGCAGCACGGCGTCGTCCGATGACCAGGAGCCCGGCGCCAGGTCGTAGTCGCCGCCGACCAGTTCGATGATGTGTCCGCCATCGAGATCCTGCGAAAAGATGTGACACGGACCGTTCCGATTCGAGCTGAACGTCACACGCGCGCCGTCGGACGTCCAGATGGGCGCGAAGTTGTCGCCGTCATAGGTGACGCGCGTCAGTGAGCCGGTGGCGAAGTCGTGGATCCAGATGTCGTTCGACTTGCCGCGGATCCCGAAGGCCACGCGGGTGCAGTCCGGCGACAGCCGCGGCTCTTCGATCGCCTGGTCTGCGAGCGCGAGCGGCTCCTGGTTGTTCTGCTCGTCGACCCAGACCAGCCGCTGCTTGACGTCATGCGCATCGCCGGTGAGGTGCAACAGGCATCCGGTATTCGAGAACGCGAAGTGTCCCGCGCCGGTCGGCTGCGTCATCACGCGATCCGCAACCGGGATCGCCGACCCGCACGTTTCGAGCCGCGCGGCGTCGAAGGCCACGGCCATCAGCGAGCCGCCCCGCAGGTACACGACATGACCGCTCGGCACGTATCGCGCGCAGCTGCCATGGCGCACGACGCCGTGACGCTCGCCCCCATCAAGGGAGGCGACGACGATTTCGCCTTCGTCGAACGATGCCGAGCCCGCGTGCGCGACCGTGAACAGCACATGCCGGCCCGACGGCAGCACGTCCGGCCAGCGGTGCGTGCGCTCGCCTTTCGCGAAGTCGAGCTTCGTCAACATCCGGGGTGCGCCGCCTTCGGCCGACACGATCGACAGCCCGGTGGCGGGAGCCGTGGCAAGGACGATCTCGTTGCGCGGTGTCCACGACGCGCCGCGGCACTCCGGGCCGGCGTCGCACACCATGATCGGCATGCCGCCCGCGACGAGCGTTTTGTAGAGCTTTCCGGCGGCCACGTAGCCGAGCCATCGGCTGTCCGGCGAAAAGAACGGCATCGCGGCGCCCTCGCTGCGCGGCATGCGCAGCGACGCGTCGCGATCCATCGCGCGGATGAACAGCGCCGTGCCTCCGGGGCCGAGCGCGACATAGGCCAGCGTGCGGCCATCCGGCGACAGGGCGATGGGTGAGCAGGCCCCGATCGCCAGCGGCTGGTCGGATGGGAGGACGAGCGAGAGCCGCAGCACCGGGGCCGTGAGCGGCGCCGCGTCTGGTGGGACGCCGATCGGCGTCACGTCCGCGACGAAGCGGTAGCCGCGCCGCGGCACGGTTTGAATGTAGCGATGATCCTTCGGGTTCTCGCCGAGCATCCGCCGCAGCGTGAAGATCTGTTGGCTGAGATTCGATTCCTCGACGATCGCGTCGGTCCACACGCGCCGCATCAGCTCCTCTTTGTCGACGACCTGGCCCGCGCGCTCGACGAGGACCGCGAGCGTGTCGAAGGTTTTGACGGTGATCGGCATCGCTTCGTCGCCGCGCAGCAGCCGCCGCAACTGAAGATCGAGGCGAAAATCGCCGAAGGCGTAGGCAGTAGCTCCCCTGAGGGCCATGATCGTTGTTTTGAGAGTATTTGAGGACCCGGCTAAAGACTCTTGAGCGCGATCAGGCAGATTGTATGCGCCAGGAGGAATGACATGGCGATTTACATGGTCGAACGCGAACTGCCGGGGATTACGAACGAGCAACTGGCCGGCGCGCAGCAGGCGGCGATCGCGGGCGCGCAGAAGTCCACCACCAGCGGTACCCCGGTCCGTTACGTCCGAAGCACGTTCGTGCCGGGCGAAGCCCGGTGCATGTGCCTGTTCGAGGCGGGAAGCGCCGCGGCGGTCCGCGACGTGAACGAAGCGGCAGGGCTGCCGTTCACTCGGATCGTCGAAGCGATGGACCTGACGCCGGCGAAGTGATCTGAGGGCGGGTGAGGCTGGTAGGTCGGGTGGGTTGGGTGGGGAAAATCTCTGTGCCCTCACCCATCAGGCCTACCAGCCCTACCTGCCCGCAAGCGCGGACGAAGTCTGCGCTCGCTTGACCGCCGTCACCGTGATCTGCGAAGGGTATTGCCGTGAGTGGTGTACGGCGTTGTGCGCGACGATGCCCTTGGTCTCGTCGTAGTTGTTGCCGCCGGTGTTCAGGTTGCGATCGAAGCGCGGGAAATTGCTGCTCGACACCTCTATGCGCAGCTTGTGGCCGGCGGGGAAGTAGTTGCTCGTCGTCAGCGGCTGCAGCGCGACCTTGTAGACCTTCCCGGACTCCATCCACGCGACCGGCTTGTCGTAGCCGTCACGGTACCGCATCCGCTGAATCGACTCGTCGAGATTGAACGCACGGCCGTCAGGGTACACGTCCAGGATCTTCACGGTGAAGTCGGTATCCTTGGCGTCTGACGACACGTACAGCGTCGGCGTGATCGGTCCGCTGACCTCTGTGCCTTCCTTGAATGCGTCGCTGGTGAAGACGAGGACGTCTTCGCGCGCTTCCATTCGCCGCTGATCGAATGAACCGGCTTGCACCGCCGTCCCCGTGCAGCAGACATTGCCGCCGTACGAGAGCACGGGGTTCATCGGGTCGTACGTCAACGTGTCGGGTTTGTCGGCATCCGGCGCCGCGGCCGAAAGCGCACCGTCGCCGTTCAACGTGTTCGCCTTGCCGCCGCTTCCCAGATAGAACGTCAGCGGCTGCGCGCCGGTAGGCGGCCAGGTGTCCGCGGTCTGCCACTTGTTCAGCCCCATCGTGTAGTAGGTGACTTTCGGCATCGCGGCGAGCCGCGCCGGTTGCTCGCCCTTGAGAAAGCGATCGAAGAAGCTGTAGACGATGTCGTTGTAGTCGAGCCGCGCGTCACCCATGCTTCGCTCACCGACGACCGTGTCCGCCGTGGCGCGCGTGTACGAGCAATGTGCGACCGGCGCGATGACCGCCCACTGTTGGTCGGCGATGACGCGCGGCGCTGTTGCACGGACGTGGTTGTAGAGCGCGAGGTTCGGCCCCACCGACACGTCGTACCACGACATGAACCACAGGCCAGGCACGTTCAGTTTCTGATCGTCGTGATACAGGCCGCCGCGGTACCACGCCGGATCGTTCGGCGTGCGCTGGATCATCTTCCCGCCGGTCTCGACCGGCATCGCGCTCTCGAAAATACCGCGCGGGCCGTCGACGTTCTTGATGATGTCCTGCGTCGGCAAATGCCACAGCTCTTTCGACCAGTCCACCGGCGGCAGGTGCTGCGCGAGGTCGAACGATTTCGACGCGCGGATCAGATCCTCGCGCGACGTGTTCGGCGGAAACATCGGCCGCACCTGGTTCTGCTCGCCGTAGAGCCACGCGATGAACAGCATCTGCACCGCGCCGCCGCGGTACCAGTTGCCCTGCTCGTAGTACGGACCCACGCGGCCGACGCCGGCGCCGAAGCCCTGCACGTTCATCGCCGCATAGCCCGGATGGCCGAGCGCCGCGACGCCCATCTGATATTCCGCGGTCGACGAGCAGCCGGTCGTCCCGATCTTGCCGTTCGACCACGGCTGCTTCGTCAGCCAGTCCACAGTGTTGTAGCCGTCGGTTTTCGATCCGAGGATGTCGTAGTTGCCTTCGGAGAAGAAATGCCCGCGCTCGTTCTGCCCGACGTACGCGTAGCCGCGCTTGATGGCGGTCAACTGCGCGCTCATGTCGGCCGGCACGCCGTTCTGGATGTCCCAGAAGTTGAAGTTGTAGGGCGTGCGCACCCAGATCGTCGGCACTTTGCCGGTGGCGTTCTTCGGCCGGTAGATGTCCGTCGCCAGCCGCACACCGTCGGGCATCGGCATCATCACCTTGCGCTCGACGACCGCGAGCGACTGCAGCTCGGCTTCGGTGTCGATGCGCCGCTGCTTGTCGGCGGCGCTCAGCCCGCCTTGCTGGGCGCGCACGATCGCGACCGAAGTTGATGCCGCGAGGAGCACCGCGACCGTGATCTGGCGAAGAATCGGGGTCTTCATGGCCAGATGATACGATCAACCCCAGGAGCGTGCCGTGAGCGAGCCGATCGAAGAGACCGAACCAATT
>JAYVMG010000274.1:0-3793 GCA_043759095.1 Acidobacteriota bacterium
GATGCCGTCCTTGTCCGTCGTCCACGTCGTGCCGTCGGTGCGCAGCAGCGACGCGCCCGCGCTCTCTTCGCCGCAGAAGCCGATCGATCCGTCGAGCAGCCCGTCCACGAACCATTTGAATCCGACCGGCACCTCGATGAGGCGGCGGCCCAATCCCGCCGTCACGCGATCGATCATCGCGCTGCTGACGACCGTCTTGCCGACTGCGGCGTGCGCCGGCCACCGGTCTCGCTGTGCGAACAGATAGGAGATCGCCACGGCCAGATAGTGATTGGGATTCATCAGCCCTGCCGTAGGCGTGACGATACCGTGGCGATCGTGGTCGGCGTCGCAGGCAAAGGCGACGTCGAAGCGATCGCGCATGGCGACAAGCGGCGCCATGGCGTACGGCGACGAGCAGTCTGTGCGAATCTTCCCGTCCCAATCGACGGTCATGAAGCGGAAGGTCGGATCAACGGCGTCGTTCACCACGGTCAGCGCGATTCTGTATCGCTCGGCAATCGGCTCCCAATAGTGCACGCCGGCTCCGCCGAGCGGGTCCACACCGATGCGCACGCCGGCGCTGCGGATACGGTCCATGTCGACGACGCTGCCGAGGTCGTCCACATACGGCGTGCGGTAGTCGTGCAGATGCGTCCCTGCTTCGCGTAGCGCCCGCTCGAACGGCATGCGGCGCACGGTGCGCAGTGTGTCGGCCAGCAGCTCGTTCGCGGCCTGCTGGATCCCGCCGGTGATCGTGGAGTCCGCGGGTCCGCCCGACGGCGGGTTGTACTTGAAGCCGCCGTCCTCGGGTGGGTTGTGCGACGGCGTGATGACGATCCCGTCAGCCAATCCGGATGTGCGACCGCGATTGTAGCGAAGGATCGCGTGCGAGATGACGGGTGTCGGCGTGTAGCCGCGGTCGCGGTCGATCATCACCTCGACGCCGTTGGCGGCCAGCACCTCGAGCGCGGTCACGAACGCCGGCTCGGACAGCGCGTGCGTGTCCATGCCCATGAAGAGCGGGCCGTCGATTGTCTGCGCGGAACGATATGTGCAAATCGCCTGCGTGATGGCGAGGATGTGCGCCTCGTTGAAGCTCCGCGCCAACGCCGAGCCGCGGTGCCCTGACGTCCCGAACGCGACGCGCTCTGCGACGACGGACGGATCCGGGTGCTCCGCGTAGTACGCGGTCACCAGTCTGGCGACGTTGATCAGCATCGAGGCCGGCGCCGGTGTTCCGGCAAGTGGATTGGTCGTCATCGCAGGCCTACAGGATAAAGGAAGGTGGTGTGATGAAAGCACTTGTCTATCATGGCCCCGGGAAACGCGCATGGGAAGAGAAGCCCAAGCCGATCATCACCGACCCAGCGGATGCCATCGTCCGCATCACGACTACCACGATCTGCGGCACCGACCTTCATATTCTGAAAGGCGACCTGCCGGCAGTAACGGACGGACGGATCCTCGGTCACGAGGGAATCGGGATCGTGGATGAGGTGGGACCCGGCGTGTCGAACTTCCACAAGGGCGACCGTGTCCTGATCTCCTGCGTGACGGCGTGCGCGAAATGCGATTTCTGCAGGAAGGGCATGCCGTCCCATTGCAGGAAGGGCGGCTGGATCTCGACGACAAGCGGCTCGCGGCGGCCAAACTGTTTGGTGCGACGACGGTGGTCAACAGCAGCGACGGCAAGGCCGAGGAGCGCGTGATGGCGCTGACGGGCGGGGGAGGCGTCGACGTGGCCATCGAGGCGGTGGGCGTTCCGGCGACATTTGCGATCTGTCAGGCGATTGTGGGCGCTGGCGGGCACATCGCGAACGTCGGCGTCCACGGCAAACCGGTCGAATTTCATCTCGAGAAACTCTGGGACCGCAATATCACGCTGACCACCAGACTCGTCGACACCGTGACGACGCCGATGTTGCTCAAGGTGGTGCAGTCCGGAAAGCTGCAACCGAAGAAGCTGGTCACGCATCGCTTTGCGCTCGACGACGTGATGAAGGCCTACGACACTTTTGGCAATGCGGCAGCAGAGAGCGCGTTGAAGGTGATCCTGACGAGCGACGCCCCTCGCTGATTCGTCGAAGAACGGGTGTACTGCTCCGTCGCTACGGCTGGCGTTCAGGCTTGATGGCGAACGTCGCCAGAAGATATCCGTGCCTGCGCACTGCCAGGACGTGGCGATCGAGGAATACGAACGGCCACACGAGCGCGGCGGTCACCGAGGCGAGCGGACGGCACCAG
This sequence comes from Acidobacteriota bacterium, assembly GCA_043759095.1. Lineage (GTDB taxonomy): Bacteria > Acidobacteriota > Vicinamibacteria > Vicinamibacterales > CAVVIG01 > CAVQFC01. The sequence goes on from JAYVMG010000274.1 coordinate 2,227, forward strand.
GAGTGGCAGGCGAGGTCCAGGATCCGCAAGGCGCCGGGGATGAAAAGAATCGCGGTCTCGGCTTCGACACGCAATCCCGCGCGTTCCAGCATCTCCCTCAGCGCGCGTCTCGAATAGGATTTTTCGTAGCCGTAGCCGTAGAGCCCGACAGCCTGCATGATCGTCGAGAGCAGCGGCCGCAGAAATGGATCGTGGCGGTTCGGCACGCCGATGATGGCGCACCCGCCCGGCTTCAGTACGCGCGCCATTTCCCGTACGGCCAGTTCGGTCTCGTCGAAATGCTCGATCGTGCCCATTGAGTAGATCGCATCAAAGCTTCCGTCGAGGAACGGCAGCGCCCTGACGTCGGCGGCCGCCGCGCCGAGCGGGCTGGACGCGCGGGTGAACGCCGTCTTCGCCTGGATGACAGTCGGCTCGGAGATGTCGACACCGAACGCGCGGGCGCCGCGCTCCGCCGCCCAGGCGAGAATGCGCGTGTTCTTCGCTTCATCCCAGAGGTCGGTCTTGAGAATCCTCAAGCCGGCCAGCGGCGGGAAGAGTTCGGTGAACAACCGCTGTTCGTTGGCGGCGTAGTAGCGCGTGGACGCCGCACCGCCGAGGTCAGGAAAGCGCTCGCCGACCCGTGCCCAGAACCGCCGATACGCCGTCGCTCCGCCCATCACGGCGCCGTCCAGGTCCAGGTGCGCATCGCGAACGACAGGGCCCGGCGGTCGCCGTTTCCGAGCACCTCGTCGGCGACCGTTGCGGGTGCGGTGGAATGAAACGTCAGCACGTGCGGCCCGGCCGAAAGGGCGAGCGGACCGATACGGTACGTGCGCGCCGCCTGCGTCACGTGGAGCGTCTGCGCGGCGCCGCCGTCCAGGCGCACCGCGAGCGGGCGTGCGACGTTGAACGCGCTCATGTCGACGTCGAGGGTGACGCGCGCCTGTGGTCTCGGGGTCACGATCGTCCACGAGGCGTCCGCACCCATCCATCGCCATGAGGCGTCGCCGCCGCGCTCGGTTGGCCAGAACCCGGCGATCTGCTGCGTGTAGATCAACGCGCGTGGTCGCACCGCGAAGATGTCGGCATCGGCAAAGCGCGCCTGGGCAGCGAAGCCTTCCGTCTCCCCGTGCTCGTTCAGCCACCGCCGCTGCCGCGCATTGCGGACGAGCACGTGCGTAAACCCCGCCGCCCAAATATTGGCGGCCGCCTCGGGTTCAGCGCACTCTCCGACCGCGGCGTCCATGGCCTCGATCCGGCCGTTGGTCAGCCAGGACACCGACGAGGATTCCGGTGTCAACGGTTCGCAGTCGAGGACGCGCAACGCGCCGGTCTGCCGCATCGCCCATCGATGGGCGGCGGTTGGGAGCACGTCGCGCGAAAGCGCCGGCGGCCATACTGCATATTCGGCGATTGCTAGCACCACGAGGCCGGCGTAGATCGCGCGGGCAGGTCGCGTCCCGCGCGCAAGGAGCCAGCTTGCGCCGATGCCGGCCAGCAGCGCCGCCATCAACTGCACGATCACCCCGAATCGCGCGTACGACCGGAACATCGGCAGGGTGGCGTAGAGCAGCGCCGACGGCCG
>JAYVMG010000275.1:0-10096 GCA_043759095.1 Acidobacteriota bacterium
TGCGCGTGCCCTGTTCCTCGTCGAGGATCTCGGTGCCGGTGATGTCCGACGGCATGATGTCGGGCGTGAACTGAATCCGCTTGAAGTCGAGATCGAGAATGTCGGCCAGCGTCTTGATCAGCAGCGTCTTCGCAAGGCCGGGGACGCCGGTGATCAGGCAATGTCCGCCGGTGAAGAGCGCGATGAGCACCTGCTCGACCACATCGTCCTGCCCGACGATGACCTTGCGCAGTTCGGTGAGAATGCGCTCGCGGCCCTCGGCGACCTGTTCAGCGCTGACACTGCCAACCGACGAATCCATGAAGGGGTCCTTAATGCGTGAGGGCGTAGATGATTTCGTTGATGCCCATCCGATAGGCAAGCGCCGTGTACTTGATGTAGCCCGGATAGTCCTGCGCGTTGGACCACTCCCAGCCGTCGCCCATGTCGGTGTTGAAGTTGATGAACATCATCGGCCGGCCGGTGTCGTCGAGGATCGTGCGCAGGTGCTGCGTCACGCCCCCGCGCTCCCACGTCCGGCCGGCGAGAAACGACCCAAGGCCGGGCACCTGCGGAAAGCCGTCCATCTTGTAGAAGCTACTGAAGACCGGATGATCCTTCGGTACTTCGGTGATCTGCCGGTCGGGGAACAACAGCTTCATCTGCTGCTCGAGATCGGCCCACTCGGCGGGACCGTGGAAATCGTCCATCATCGCGAAGCCGCCGCGCGCGAAGAACTCGCGGAGAATCGTGATCTCGTTCGGCTGCAGCCGCATGCTGCTCGGCTCGACGAAGTAGATCCACGGGTATTCGAAGAGCCGGGGATCGTCGATCGTCAGCAGGATCGCGTCCTCGACCTGAATCGCGGTCGCCGTTTTCACGCGACGCGACAGGTTTTGTTCGGCAGCCGGCGCATCAATGCCCCACGGCTCGCCGTAAAAGTCCTGTTGCACCCGGCCGCTCTCGAACTTGTGGTGATACTTCATGCGCACGAAGCGCCACTGGAGGCCGGCGAAGCGGTCGTCCGCCGCGCCGGGCAGTTGCGCATCGACGCGCGGCTGCAGGGCGGGCATCACTGTAAACACCGCAAGCAGCGCCACCACCGGTGCGACGCGGCCGACGGTCACTTCTCCACCAGCTTCAGCAGCAGCCCTTGCGCGCGTTCGTATCCCGGCGCGATTTCGAGCGCCGACAGAATCTGCTTCTTGGCTTCAGTGCGCTTGCCGGCCTTGAGGTAACTCTCGCCGAGATCGGTGTACGCGGCGGCGCGGTCCACGGGGCCCAGCGCGATGACCGTACGGAACTCGCGCGACGACACATCCGGCTCGTTGCGCTGCATGGCGTAGCGCCCGAGCATCGCGTGCGCTTCGGGGTCGAACGGATCGATCGCCGCGATGCGCTGATACACTGGCATCAGCTTCGCCGGATCGTCCACGCCCGCCTGTTGCAGCAGACCCGCCAGCGACCGCGCGGCTTCCACGTTGTTGAAGTCCACGGCGACAAGCGCCGTCAGCGCGGTGATCGCACGCGCGCGATCTTTTTTCTCGAGCGCCATCGCCGCAATCTGCTCGTGCGCGCTGTCCTTGCCGCCGGCGAGCGGCACGAGCGCCGCCGCGCGCTCGAATGCCTGGATCGCCTCGTCCACCTTGCCAGCCTTGCGCAGTGCGGCGCCGAGCGCCATCTGAATCGGGAAGCTGCGCGGGTTGGCGTCGGCAATCGTCTGCACCGCCGCCACCGGCAACTTCAGCAGATCCTCGACACCCTCTGGCATCGCCATCGCGCGGCGCATCGTGCCGAACATCTTGTCGATCGTCTGGTCGAAGCCGACCTGCATCTGATCGAAATCGGTATTGAGCGCGACCTTGAGCGCGGCGTCCGTATCGATCCCCTGCGCGTAGGCGCGGACCAGCTTGTGCAGCCCGGCATCGCCGTAGGCGTTGACGATGTGCTCGACCAGAAGCGAGGCTTCGAAGTAGGCCAGCGAAATCGTCTTCGGGTTGGTGAACGCCGAGTTCAGATCCTTGAGTGTGAGCGTCTCGCCGCGGTTCAGCATCCCCGCGTACATGACGTCCATCTCGCGGCCCCACTCCGCGCGCGCCTTCTTCTCCTCGTAGACCGAGATGCCTTCGGTGAGCCAGCGCGGCACGCGCTGCTTCGACATCTGCAGCGTGATGACGTGCGCGAGCTCGTGCCACAGGGTCGCTTCCCACTGGAATTCACCCGGTGGGCGGGCGCGCGGCGAATCCATCGTCACCACGCGGCCGAAACAGACGCCGAGCGCACCGACCATGCCGGGCAGGCCAAGCGTGCGGACGGCGAAGTCGTCGTGCTTCGGGAAGATCTCGATAAGGATCGGTCCGCGCGGTGTGAAGTCGTAGCGGGCCGCGAGCGTGCGGAGCGCCTGCTGCGCGATGGCCATCGCATATTCGCGCAGGACCGGCGCTTCGTCCTTGTCCAGCCGCATCACCACGTCGCCTTCGCGGATGGTGACGAACTTGTCCACCTTGTCCATCACGAAGAGCTGGTTGTACGTGAGCTTGTAGAACGGATCGGACTTGAAGGCCGCCTCGAGCGCGACGCGCGCGGCCGCCTCGTCGCCGGTGCGCAGCAGATGTGAGCCGAGATCCGCCTGCGCGCGCGCGTTCGTGCGGTCGAGCGACAGGGCGCGGCGGGTCAACTCGACCGCCTCGTCGAATCGGTAGTTGCGGGCCGCCATATCCCCGGCGACCCGGTACACCTCGCCGAAGCGCGGGGCAATGGCCAGCGCCTTGGCAGCCTCGGCCTCGAAGTCGTCCGGCCTGTCTTCGATGTACGCCAGCCCGGCGCGCAACGCGATGGCGTCGAGGCTCGACGGGTTCACCGTCAGCGCTTTGTCGAGCGCTTTGCGCGCCTCGTCGTGCTTATTGGCATCGACGGCTTCGCCCGCGAGGAAGAGCTGCGCATCGACGGACGAAGGATTCACGTCGAGCGCCCGTTTCGCGAAGACGGCGGCCTGCGGCGGATTGTCGTCGGACAGTGCGCGCGCGGAGCCGACCAGCGCGGGCGGCGATTTCGGATCGATCTGCAGCGCCATCTGGTACGACTTCAGCGCTTCGACGTTGTCGTGCTTCTCGAGGAACAGATCGCCCCACGCCGCCTGGATCGCGGCATCATTGGGCGCCGCGCCGGACGCCTCGCGATACGCGGCGTTCGCTTCGTGGAACCGGCCAAGGGCGCGCAGCGCACGCGCCGCCCGGGCCACCTCCATCGGATCGTCGCTGGTGTCGGCCAGGGGCGCTACTTTCTCGAGCAGCGCGGTTGCATCCGGCCGGCCGAGCATCTGCTGCAGCAGCCCGAGTTCCAGCGCGGCTTCGCTGGCCGGGACGCGCATCGCGACCGGCCGCAGTACCGCTTCGGCCTGCGCGTAATGACCGCGCGCGATTGCCGCACGCGCCTTGACGGCGGAGATGTAGGGATCGCGAAGATCCAGCTTCTCCGCCATCGCATCCACATCGTCGTACCGACCTTCATTGAGGGCGCGGGTCGCAGTCCGGTAGGGAGTTTCCGCCTGCGGTCTGCGAGGCGCCTGGGCCGTGCCGTACGAAGTGAGGACGAGCGACGCGAGAGCGGCGACAAGCAGGCAGTGGGAGACCCGGGACGTCATCGCGATTCGTATTATAGGCCGCGCAGCGCGCGTTCCTCGACCGCGATGCGCCTGATCACGAGCGCGCCGAACGTGATGATTCCGGCCACTCCGGACACCCACGCGCCGGTCATCAGCGCCACGCCGGCCAGCTCCCCCATCACGCCGACGTAGTTCGGGTGCCGCAGCCATCGATACGGCCCGCTCGCCACCAGCGGAACGCCGGGGACGACGATGACGCGGAAGGTCCAGAACGGACCGAGCGAGAGGATTGCCCACCACTTGAGTGCTTTGGCAGCGATAAAGACGACGAGGCCGAGGAGAGCGACCACGCTCGGAGATGACGCGCGCAGCGCGCCCTCGATGAACATCGCGAGAAACGCGCCCGGGTACGCGATGCGCATGAGTTGGTAGACGTCACCTGACGGCTCGATCCCGCCACGGGAGCGCTGAGCCCGTTCGTTCGAGGAGGCCCGCCGAGCTTCCACCAGCATCACGCTGTAAGTAATCAGCGCCAGTAGAGATAACAGAGAGTACGGAGGCAACGGATTCACACGGAGGAACAGAGGAACGGAGAAGTGCAACGGAGCGGCGAGCGCGACAGCGGGCCGGCGCAGCCGGCCCGGCACGCGACGACAAGAACGCCGGAAACGCAAACCAACGAACCGTCAGAGGTTTGTGTTTCCGGCGTTCTTGTCGTCGCGTGGCCCGCTACGCGGGTCTGTCGCGCGCTGCAGTTGGCGCCCTCCGTTCGTTTTTCCGTTGCTCCGTTCCTCCGTGTGATCCCGCTCTCGCCGTCCACTCCGTGACCTCGCTATCCCAGCCACGCGTGCAGCGTATAGTCCGCGCGGACGAACTGCGTGTTGACCGATTCGTAGAGCCGGATCGTGGCGAAGTTAAAGATCTGCGTCTGCATCTCGGTGACGGCGCCGCCACCGTGGATGCGTTCAATCGCCGCGCGCAGCAGCCCGGCGTACGCGCCCGGTTTGTCGCGACGGCACGCGCCGAGTCCACCGCCGCGAATTGGCGCCTCGCCGACCGTGGACACCGGCTCGATCTGTTTGTAGCTGGCCCAGCCATGCACGACGCCTTCGCCGTTCTCGGTGACCAGGACGACGTCCGCCCACTCGCCGTCGCACGCCTTCTTCGCCCACTCGACGTACAACGCGTCGCTGCGCTCCTGCGGCAGGTGTGCATCGAGGTGATAGCGTCCGCGAAATCCGTGGTATGCCTCGCGCGTGATCTCGAGGATCTGATCGCGATCCTCCGGTCTGTAGAGCCGCAGGACGCCCATCTCTTTGATCGGTTCCGGCGCGGGGCGCTTCAGCGGGTAGATGTACGTGGCGAGCGCGTCCATCATGCGGAAGCCGGCGTCCTCGAACGCCTGAATCGCTGCGGCATCCGCAACATCGACCCGGACTGACAGATGACGGATGCCTCGCTCGCGGCAGGCCTCCAACGCCGACGCGAGCAGCGGCCGCAGCGACGCAACGGATCCGTCGCCGTCGTGCAGCAGATAGAGGCGCGCCATCGAGAGATCGAAAAACGCGCTGTCCCACGGCTGTGGGCGGACCAGCACCGCCGCGCCGTCATCGAGCAGGCCGAACCCACCGCCCTGCGTCAGCGCCGCTTGCAGTTCCGCACGCATCACCGCGTCCTGACGCTTGCGCGAGAGCACGCGGTAGTTGCGGTACGGCTTGAAGGGATACGCCTCGATCAGCGGATCGAGCGCGGGCAGTGCGTCGAGGCCGGCGAGGTTAACTGACACGAGCCTTGGACACGAGATCCGGCGTCTCATGCACGCGGCGGACCAGGTAGAAGGGACGCCCCGAACTCTGGCGGTAGATGCGCTGCGCGTAGTCGCCGATCAGCCCGAGCATGGCGCAGAGCGCCGCAACCACCGTCAGCGCAACCGCAATCATCAGCGCGCGCGAGCTGACCGACCCACGCATCCACAGCGCCGCGACGGCCATCGTGCCCGCAACGCCGGCCGCGAACATCGCCGCACCGGCGACGAACACCCACGCGAACATGTCTGAGATGCTGTTCACGAAGAAATCCATGAACAGCCGCAGCAGACGTGTAGCCGAGTACGACGATCGCACATGGTGCGCCGCGCGCGCGCGATGCGACACCTCGACTTCGGTGACCGACCGGGCCACGCGGACCGCCAGCGGTTTCAGGAACCGGCGCAGCTCGCCGAAACTCGACAGGCTCTTGGCGACGTCGGCGGTGAATGCGTTGAACGGACAGCCGACGTCGCGCAGCCGCACGCCCGTCATCGCCGCCACCAGACGGGTGACGACGGACGAGGCCATGCGGCGCATCACGGGATCCTGCCGGTGCATACGGACGCCGCTGACCAGATCGAATCCCTGGCGCAGCGGCGCGATCATCTTCGGGATGTCTGCCGGATCCGCCTGCAGATCCACATCCATCGTCACCACGACGTCGCCGCGCACGGCGTCGAAGCCGGCGGAAAACGCCGCGTGCTGGCCGAAGTTGGCGGTGAGTTCCAGGATCCGCACTCGCGGATCGGCGCGCTGGATCGACTTCAGCGCGTCGAGTGTGCCGTCGCGGCTGCCGTCATCGACGAAGATGATTTCGGCAGGCTCCGGCAGCGTCGCAAGCACGGCACTGATCGCCGCGTGGCACTCGCGCACCATCGGCTCGCCGTTGTTGAAGACCGGAATGACGATCGAGATCATGGTGTGTTCGCGCCCGCCCGGAGCGCATAGACGATAAACGTCGTCGCGGCCGCCGCGTGTGACGGCCGCGAAATCGTAACGCGATTGTACCCGCGGCGCCAGACCTTCACGCCGGCTGGCACCACAAAGTCGTGGCGCGACGGCTTCTCCGCGCCGATCGCCAGCGGCAGCGAGCCGAGCGACCGCCCGTTCACGGCGATGTCGAGCGCCGACGTGCCGCCCGGAGGTCCTCCTGCCGCGCGCGCTTCGAGATCGATCCCGAACGCCGTGCCAGGCGGAACATCCAGCGGGACGAGGATGGTGCCGCTGGGGCCAACGAGAAAATGCGCGGACCCCGATGCGTCGCCTGCGCCGTTGGCCCAGCCATCGAGCATGAACCGTTCGCTCCAGTCGTTCAGCGGCAGGTACATCTCGCGGCGCAGCGGTTCGGATCCCAGCAGGTCGTAGCGATCGACGGGCAGCCCTTCGCGCCACGCGAACCACACGTTGGCCGGGAACGCGAACGGATACAGGAACGGCGGCTTCACCAGCAGATCCGCCTGCTGGCGCACCAGTGTGTCGAAGCGAACCGTCTCGTCGCGCGGCAGCAGCTGACGCTGATATTGCGTCATCAACAACGCGTTCCAGCCGACGATGACGACGGCCGCTGGGGCGATTAGCAACAACGGCCGGCGATAAATCCCGTACAGCGCCATCGCAACGCCTGGCGTGAACGCCGCGAGCACGCTCGTGAACCGGCGTCCGCCGTACGCCCAGCCGCCGGACCAGTCGTGCGCGCTGCCGTTGGTCCACACCAGGATCATGAACGCGACGATCGCCGGGAGCGCCCACAGCGGCTGCCGCCATGCGTACGCGATCGTGCCCGCGAGCGCGACCCACACGATCGGCGTCCACGACATCAGGCCGTGGCGCGACGAGAACAGGACGTCGAGGAAGCGCGCGTCGAAGAACGTGAGGTAGGCCTCGTCGCCGCCGAGCAGCGAGAAGGTGTTCGTGGACAGCAGCCACGCCAGCGCAGCACCCTGCAGCACCAGCAGCGGCGCGGCGCCCACCAACATCGCACCCGCGGCGCGCACGCGCTCCCGCAGCGCGGCCGCGCGCCAGACCGGCGCGAACAGCATCGCGGTGAGTGGGAACAGCAGGAAGACGCCGTCCTCGGGGCGCACAAGGATCACCAGCGAGAACCACGCGCCGAGCAGCACGCCCTGCCGCCACGTGGGCTTGGTGTCCACGAGCCAGCGCTCCGTCAGCACGAGCGCAATCGCCACGCAGCCGAACGACACCGCATGCGTCATCGACGGTTCGAGGATCACGTACCACGCGAGCGTCGTGGCGCCGAGGATCAGCACAGAGGTCGCGATGGCGATCGACGGCCCGAATTCGCGCCGCACGCGCGCGTGCAACACGATCAACCCCAGCGCCATCATGAAGAAGGACGACAGCGCTGCTGCCTGCACGTACGCGCCGGTCAGCCCAAGGTCTGTCCCCTGCGCGCGCGTCCACGCGCCCGTCGCACTGCCGATCCGATCGACGGCAGCCACCGCCAGATACGCCGGAGCCCAGACGATCGCCGGCCCGATCGGGATCACGTGATGCGGCCGCTGCGGCTGGTGCAGCGCGTCGAGTTCCGGGGCGATCTCGAGATCGTGATCGAACACGATGCTGCGCAGGTGCGCAAAATACAGCGCGCCGTCGCTCGTGATGCCGTTGCTCAGCTTTTGTTGGGCGAAGAGGACCGCGAGGAGGATCAGAACGAGGGCGAACAGGTCGAAACTGCGCCGACCGCCGGGCATCGTCATCAGGAGAAAAAATCCTAACGCGGAACCCGGCGGCTTACAAGGTGCGAGACGCTAGAACGGAAAGTAGCCGCCGGCATCGCCTGGGAAGCGCACGATGACGACGTTCGAGCGCTCGGTGACCGCACGGACGTCCTTCACCCGCTGATCTCCGGCCGTCACAAAGAAGCCAACCTGCTCGCCCACGACGGGCTGGTGCGAGCTGAGCGGGCCCCACACGGCCGGGCTGTAGTACCAGTTCTGCGCGATCTGCGACGGCGGACCACCGCTCCGCTCGAGGCCGTGCCAGTACTCGATGCCGCCAGCGGTGACCAACCGGCCGCCGGTGTAGACGACGAGCCACAGCGTGTAGGCGATCCCGCCGTCCCAGCCCGGGGGAATCACCTCGGGCCAGCGTCCGGCGCCATCCTTCTTGCTGAACGCGAGCGCGATGCCGCTGGAGTTGATGTCGATGGCGGTGATCGCCGTGGTGATCGGCCAGCTCGCGATGTCGGGACCGCCACCGTAGACGGCCGCCTGATGCAGGTCCACCTGGTCGACCGCGCCGGCCGGAGCCATCGGCGTCGTGGGCGGCTTCGGCGGTGTTGGCGTGGTCGGCGTCGTCGCCGGGGTCGATGACGCGAGACGCAGCGTCTCCGTGCCCTGAATCGGTCCAAGGCAACTCGTGCCTGTGTATGTGATTCGGTAGGTGTCCGCGCTGAGCGGTATGCCGACGCCGTTCATCGTGAACGCGCATGTGTCGGAGCCCTGCGTCGCGTTGCCGCTGAAGACGAGCGGGATCGTGGCGCCGCCCAACTTCGCGACGATGTTGCCGGCCACGGTATACGGGCCCGGACAGACTGCGGCGAACGTGCCGGTCGCGGACGTCGCCGTCTGGCTGGTGACGTTCCACTGGAAGTTGCCGCAGCTCGACAGCGGCACGAGCGCGGTGATCGCGGCGGTGGACAGCGTGTTGGCCGACACCCAGGTGCCGATCATCGATTTCGACGCCGAGGTCGTTGATGTGGCGACGTTCACGATCGACGGCGCCAGCGAGCTCGAGGTGCGCTCCGCGCTGCAGGCGGCGTTGACGGCCACCACCACGGCCAGGGAGCTGAGCAATAACAATGATCGGCCAGTGTTCATATCAAACCTTCTATCGGTGGACGCCGCGCCTCCGGCCAGTCCTAAGACGATTACAGGTGTGTAAGCGTTCCTACACTCCTGTGCGGCCGGGGGGGCGAACCCTTGAATTTGCGAGCGAATCGTGGAGACGTCGATCAGAAATACACGAAGTCTGCCAGCGAAGGCCGGAGGGTACCATTAAGAAAAGACGAGTACAAGGGGGGCTCGGACCGTCACCAGCCCGAGCCTTCGCTACAGAGTTCTACGGTACGACGAGAACCACTTCGTTTGAAGCGGCGCCAGTGCCGCACGTGTTCTTGCCCTTCATGCGGACGAAGTAGGTGCCCTTCCCGACGCCGGTCGCGGTGAAGGCCGTCGCAGTGCTGCCGAGGTCCGAGTTCGCGAGATTCGCGGCGCCCGACGTCGAACCCGCTTCGACGATGTACGTCGTCGGGCTGCCCGTTGACGCGGTCCACGCGAAAGAGACCGTGCCGCCGCTGTTGCCCGTCAGCGCAAAGCCTGTCGGCGCTCCCGGCGCCGCCGTGCAGCCGGCGGGACCGACGATCAGCGTCGATTCATTGGACGCGGCGCTGGTGCCGGCAGAGCTGCTGCCCTTCACGCGAACGTAGAACGTGCCGTTGCCGACGCCGCCAGACGAGAACGTGGTCGCGGTGCTCCCCGTCGCGAAATTCGCGAGGTTGGCGAGGCCCGGCGCCGATCCCGCCTCGATGGTGAACGACGTCGCCGAGCCGCCGGCGGCGCCGGCCGTCCAGCTGAGGAACACCGTCGATCCGGACGAGGACGTCGTCAAACCGGTTGGTGCGCTCGGGGCCGACGTGGGCGTCGTCGCGCCTGGGTAGATGAATCGGATGCCGGCGATGTCGTCG
>JAYVMG010000276.1:0-10082 GCA_043759095.1 Acidobacteriota bacterium
CTGCATGCGGCCGACCATGTCGAAGTTCAGGTACGCGGCAATCGCATCGAGCGCGACCGGGGGATTGGTCGAGAACGCGTTCGAGCCGATCAATCCCAGCTCCTCGCCTGACCAGAAGCCGACCAGCACGTTGCGCTGGCGCGGCTGCCTGGCAAGCGTCGCCGCGATCGCGAGGACGGCTGCCGATCCCGACGCGTTGTCGTCGGCGCCGAAATGAATCTTTCCGGCATCGTCTTTTCCGGCCAGCGTGTTGCCAGCTTCGCCGTGTCCGAGGTGATCGTAGTGCGCGCCGAGCGCCACCCATGGCTTCGGGCTCGTTGCGGCAGCTGTGGTCGCCGGCAGGTACGCGACGACGTTGTTCCCGGTGCGCTTCTCGCGTGCCACAGCGGCGTGAATGTTCACCGTGATATCCGGCAACGCAAAGCCGGTTGCATGCGGGTTCGCATCGTCCAGGGACTTCTGCGCCGCGGCGAGCGGCGTCTTCGGCGTGGCCGCGAAGAGCGATGTGGCCACTTCGCCCGTCACGCTGACGGCGACGATGCCCGATCCGGCGATCGCGGTATCAAAAGTCATGGGCGCGAGCTCGCCCGCGTTGGGCGATGCGGGGCCGGTGACGACGATGATCGCCTTTGCGCCGTGCTGCCGCGCGGCCATCGCTTTGTAGCGCAGATCCGCGTAGCGCGAGAGGATGCCCTTCGTCTTCGCCTCTGCATCTTCGGGGAAGTAGCGCAAGACGAGGACGATCTTGTTTTTCACGTCGAGGGTCGCGTAGCTGTCGTACGCGAGGCCCTGGCTCTCGGGCACCACGATGCCGTAGCCCGCGAACACGACGGAACCGCTGACGTCGCCGTTGTCGGAGAAGGACAGCGCGCGCGTCTTGTTCGTGGCGAACGTTGCGCCGCCGACGCTGACCGTCGATCCGGCGTCCTTCGTCCCGGCGGTGAACTCGAACGGCAGCAGGAAGTCCTTCTGGCCCGGCAGCGGCTTGGCGCCGATCTTCTTCAACTCGGCGACGAGGTAGGCGCTGGCGAGGCGCTCGCCGCTCGAACCGGCGAGGCGTCCTTCGAGGCGCGGCGAGGCGAGGGTCTCGACGTAGGCGCGTGTCTTGGACGGGGCCTGCGCCGAAACGAAGACGGAAAAAACCGCAGAGAGCGCCAAGATCGCCGAGAAAAATGTCTTCTGATTCGCCATTACTTCTTGCCTGGCTTTCTGGGCGGCGCGTTCTTCAGCGCGTCGAGCGCTTTTGCGTGGTTCCATTGCGCGAGGAACAACTGCCCGGCGGATCCGCCCGCGCGGCTCGATGTCCAGGCGAGGGTCTTCCCGTCAGGCGAGGGGACTGGCAAGCCGTCGAAGCCGTTGGTGTAGGTGACGCGCACCGGCTCCTTCGTCCCCGCCGCGTCCACGATGAAGAGTTCGAAGTTTTCGAACCCGAGCTTGTTCGACGCGAAGAAGAAGTACTCGCCCGAGGGGTGCATGTACGGGGCCCAGCTCATCGAGCCGAAGGTCGTAATCTGCTTCTGATCGGTCCCGTCGAGGTTCATCGTCCAGACGTCGGCGATCAGGCCCTGCTCGTCGAAGCGCCGCCAGACAATCTTCTTGCCGTCGGGCGTGAAGAAGGGGCCGCCGTCGTATCCGAAGACGTTGGTCAGGCGCTTCTGCCCGGAGCCGTCGGCCTTCATGATGTAGATTTCGGCGAAGTTGCTCGGGTTCTCGTCGAGCGACTTCTGTTCTTTGTCGGTGAGCGGGTGGTCGTATGCGCCGCGCATGGATGAGAAGACGATCCACTGCCCGTCGGGGGAGTAGGCGCCTTCGGCGTCGTAGCCCTTCGCGGTCGTGAGCCGCTTCAGCGCGCCCGTCTTCTCGTTGTAGCTGTAGATGTCCATCTCGGGGTCGTAGTCCCACGAGTACCGCCGTTCCTTGCCCGACGCGCGGAACGCGAGCTCGTCATCCTGGTACTGCTTCGACTTCGGATCGGCGTGTGTCGAGGCGAACTCGATCTCGTCGGCGCCGGGCCGGAAAAACGGGCAGGTGGTCTTGCCGAGGCCTGTTGAGATGCGCTTGGTGTCGCCGCTCGCCAGATCGAGCACATAGATCTGATAGAAGGGGTTGCCGGGCTCGCGCTCGCTCTCGAACACGAGACGCGTGCCATCGGGCGACCAGTAGCCCTCGCCGGCGCGCTTGCCCTCGACCGTCAACCGCCGCACGCGGGAAAGAAAGTCGCGCTCCTGGTAGACGGGTGCGTCCTGCCGTCCGTTCACCACACCGGAAAAAACAGGCGCCGCGAGCAGCGCAGCAACCAGAGCAGAGCGGAACACCGTCATCGAGACCCCTTTGGGAAAGAGAAGACTCTGATTATCGCCGGAGAGACGTTCGGACGCTACCCGCAAGAAATGGGTGCCATTGAACGACACGATAGGACAATGTGTTCGATTAATGAAGATGTCTGCTCGTAAATGGAACACATCCTGTAACTTATTGTTAATAAGGACGTTATAGCTATTAATGTGGGTTTTATCGGACATGCCGTGTTGCAATATGGAACAGACTGTATATGACAATAGTGACGTTAGAAATGGTGTATTAACATGTAAGTTGCTTATACGTAACGGTTTAACGCTACGTTATCGAAACTGTAAAGATTGGCCGAGCAATTGCTCTCCTTCCTGGCAAGATGAAACCAACTCCAAACTCTCCCAACAGACATAAGGCCGTGTGGGGCCCGAAACGGACGGCTTCGGCCATCCTCGTCGCCCTCATGTGCATGGCGCCGACGTTCGCGGCCGCCAAAGAGCATTCGCGTGAAGCGGCCCACAAGAAGGCCGGCGCGCCGAGCCAGAGCGTCAAGAACTACAAGCTGGACGACGAGCTCTCGAAGCGCTCGAAGGATCGCAACGGGTCCAACAAGTCCCGCGTCATCGTGACGCTCCTGCCCGGCCAGCGGCTGCCGGAGGAGTTCAGGAAGTTCGCTCGCGGCGGCAAACTCGGCCTGATCAACGGCCAGGTGCTCGAGCTGTCGCACAACCAGCTCGCCAAGCTGGCGGCGCATCCGTCGGTGTTCCGCATCCACCACGACAGGGACATCGCCACGCACAACTACCGCACGGCCATCACCACCGGCGCGCGCACCGTCCGGGAGTCGCTGGGCTACACGGGCGCCGGCATCGGTATCGCGGTGATCGATTCGGGCATCACCTCGTGGCATGACGACCTCACGAACCGGACGTCGACGCTGTATCCGTACGGGAATCAGCGCGTCACCAAGTTCGTGGACTTCGTCAACGGCCGCGCGTTGCCCTACGACGACAACGGCCACGGCAGTCACGTCGCCGGCATCATCGCTGGGAACGGCTACGACTCGCGGGGTGAGAAGAGCGGCATCGCGCCGGACGCGTCGCTGATTTCGCTCAAGGTGCTCGACGCCAACGGGCAGGGCACGATCAGCAACATCATCGCGGCGCTCGGCTGGGTGGCGGCCAACGCGCAGACCTACAACATCCGCGTCGTCAACATGTCCGTGGGCGCGGGGATTCACGAGTCCTACTGGACCGACCCGCTGACGCTGGCGGCCAAAGCGGTGACGGACCGGGGCATCACGGTTGTGACCGCGGCCGGCAACATGGGCAAGAACGCCGCGGGTCGTCTACAGTACGGCGGCATCACGGCGCCGGCCAACGCGCCGTGGGTGCTGACGGTTGGCGCCTCGAGCACGAACGGCACGCTGACGCGCAACGACGACACGATGGCGACCTTCAGCTCGGCCGGGCCCACCTTCATCGACTTTGAAGCCAAGCCCGACCTGGTCGCGCCTGGCGTGGGCACGGTGTCGCTGGCGGTGCCGGGCAGCACGTTCTACCTCACCAAGCCGACGGCGCTGGTCGACGGCAGGCCGGTGCAGGGGTCCAAGTCGTATCTGAGCCTGAGCGGCACGAGCATGGCGGCGCCGGTCGTCACGGGCACCGTCGCGCTGATGCTGCAGGCCAACCCGACGCTGACGCCGAACCTGATCAAGGCGCTACTGCAGTACACCGCGCAGCAGTACCAGGATCCCACCTCGACGACGGCGCCGGCCAAGGCGTACAGTGCGCTGCGGCAGGGCGCGGGCTTCCTGAACGCGCTCGGCGCCGTGCGCCTGGCCAAGTTCTACGCCAACCCGCATGCCGGCGACCGGGTTCCGGTGCAAAAGGTGTGGAGCAAGGCCTTCAACTGGGGCAGCCACCGCATCAAGGGCGGCGTCATCAAGGTGTCCGCCAACGCCTGGGCGAGCAACATCGTCTGGGGCACGGCGAAGACGCTGGGTGCCACCGGCGACAACATCGTCTGGGGCACCGCGTGCGACATCTGCGGCGACAACATCGTGTGGGGCACGGCGGCCAACGGCGACAACATCGTGTGGGGCACGACTGCGGCGGGCGACAACATTGTGTGGGGCACGGCATCCGACCTGCTGGGTAACATCGTGTGGGGCACCGTGGCCGATGGCGACAACATCGTGTGGGGCACCGACTGTGGTGGCGCCGACTGCGACAACATCGTGTGGGGCGCCGTGGATGCCGGCGCCAACATCGTGTGGGGCACCGCGGATGCCGGCGACAACATCGTGTGGGGCACGGCCGCGGGCGACAACATCGTGTGGGGCACGTCAGCCGATACCGACGTGACCTGGGGCGCCTCGGGCGAGGATACCGTCGTCTACTCCGACGAAGTGTTCGAGCCGCTCCCGGATCCCAGCCTCGAGTTTGGCGACGTGCCGCCGCCGGCGGATCCGGCACTGGTCGTCGCGCCGGTGAGTCCGGCCCCGGTCGTCGTGCCGGTGAGTTCGGCCCCGGTCGTCGCGCCGCCGGGCCCGACCACGACCACGACGATCACGACGGATCCCCTGACGGGCGTGAGCACGACCACCGTCACGACCACGACGGTCACAACGGACCCGGTGACCGGCGTCACCACGACATCAGTTTCCACCGTTACCGTTTAAGGCGCTTACTCATGGAAAACATGCCTTATCGTCGATCGGAACTGGAGGGACAGGACGTGCGCTTTCAACAGCCTGTCCTGACCCCCTCAGCCACGCTCACGGCCACGACGGACTGGCGCGATCGCCTGCCGTTGCTGACTGGAGCGACGGTCACGCTGCGGGAGATGCGGGCATCGGATGCGCCCTCGCTCTTCGCGCTGCTGACCACGGAAGAAGTCTCGCGGTTCATTTCGCCACCGCCGAGCACCGTCGAGGGCTTCGAGCGGTTCATCGCGTGGACGCTGCGTCAGCGGGCCGTGGGCGCGTATGTCTGCTTCGCGGTCACGCTCGACGCGACCGACACGGCCATCGGGATCTTCCAGCTGCGGCAGTTGGAACCCGGCTTCGGCACTGCCGAGTGGGGATTCGCCCTCGGATCGGCCTACTGGGGCACCGGGGTGTTCCAGGAAGGCGCGGATCTGCTGGTGACGTTCGCATTCGAAACGGTTGGCGTGCATCGGCTGGAAGCCCGGGCCGCGGTGTGCAACGGACGCGGCAACGGCGCACTCCGGAAGGTCGGCGCCGTGCAGGAAGGCCTGCTCCGCAAGTCGTTCCAGAAGAACGGTGAGTATCTGGACCAGGCGCTCTGGACCATCCTCGACGAGGATTGGAAAGCAAAGACGGTCTCCAACAACGAGGGCATGATCATTCACTGATCGCGTCAATACGTTCAGTCTCTGATCTGGCAAGACATGGGCAGGATTGGCCGAGAGGCCGCTCCTGCCTTTTGTCTTTCCAGAGCGAGTGACGCGGCGATCGTGTCCACGAATTGACGGGCCACAGAGTCACCGAGGCGCAGAGATCCGGAGCGCGCGCTGCGGCATCAACGCGCGATGACGCCGCAATGCGGCGTGTGCGACGCGTCGGCTCGGTGTCTCTGTGTCTCTGTGGCCTGTTGATCCGTTGGGTGCGCGATGCGCCACCATCGGAGAACCGCGTGTTACTATCCCGCTTCATGCGCATCGTCACGACAGCGGACCAAGTGATTTCTTTACGGCCTTTGCGACCGTTGCGTTCCCTCGTCGGAGTACTGATGCTCCTGGCGTCCGCGGGCATCGCGCGCGCGGAGGTCACGCGCGTTGACGTCGCGCGCCGCATGGATCTGGGCGCGTCTGGCTACGAGAAAATTATCGGGACCATCCACTTCGCGGTCGATCCCAACGATCCGCGCAACAGGATAGTGGTCGATCTCGACAAGGCGCCGGTCAACGCCGCCGGCCGCGTCGAGTTTTCCTCGGACCTCTACATCCTGCGGCCGAAGGCGCCGCGTGGCAACGGCGCGGCGCTGGTCGACGTTTTGAACCGCGGCAATAAGGTCGTACTCAACGGCTTCAATCGCGGCGGCTCGCCGGACCCGGCCACCGAGAACGACCTCGGTGATCGCTTTCTGATGCGCTTCGGCTTCACTATCGTCTGGGTCGGTTGGGAATTCGATCTCGCGGATCGGCCGCTGACGATGAAGATCCAC
The DNA here is from genome assembly GCA_043759095.1 of Acidobacteriota bacterium. Lineage (GTDB taxonomy): Bacteria > Acidobacteriota > Vicinamibacteria > Vicinamibacterales > CAVVIG01 > CAVQFC01. The sequence goes on from JAYVMG010000276.1 coordinate 6,483, forward strand.
GCACCGATTGCGACTGATCAGGGCAAGACGATCACCGGCGTCGTGCGCGCGACCTTCACCGCCAACACCAACGCCACCGCGTTCACGGTCACCGATCTGTCGAAGTACGACGCGAGCGATCCAGGCGGACCCGACAGTCAACTGACCGTCCGTTCCCAGATGATCGGCGGCAGTGGCGAGACCGTGTCCCGCAGCCAGTGGCGCGTCACCGGGCGCACGGTGACTCTGGACAGCGGTTTCGAACCCGGGAAGACGTATGAGATCAGCTACCGCGCGGCGAACCCGCCGATTGCGGGTCTGGGTTACGTGGCCGTCCGCGACACCACGTCGTGGCTGAAGCATCAACCCGATGCGCTGGCGTCCGTGCGCTACGCGTACGGGTACGGCTCGTCGCAGAGCGGACGTTTCCTGCGCGGCTTTCTGTACGAAGGGTTCAATACCGACGAACACGATCGTCAGGTATTCGACGGCGTCATGGCCCACATTGCCGGTGCGTCGCGGCTGAGCCTCAACGAGCGGTGGGCGAAGCCGACCGGCCTCGGCGCGTACAACGCCACCGCGTTTCCGTTCGCGGATGCGAGCGTGCGAGATCCCGTCAGCGGCGCGCAGGAGGGCCTGCTCGACAACGCGCGGATGGGCGGCCATGCGCCCAAGGTGTTTTATACGAACACGTCGGTCGAGTACTGGGGGACCGGTCGCGTCGCGGCGCTCGTGCATACGACGCCGGACGGCACGGCCGACCTCACGCTGCCGGACAACGTGCGCGTCTATTTCATCGCGGGCACGCAGCATTCACCGAGCCGCTTTCCGGCGGAGATCACGAACGGGCAACAGACCGACAACGCGCTTGATTACTGGTGGACCATGCGCGCGCTGCTGCTGGCGATGCACAAGTGGGTGAAAGAGGGCGGCGCACCGCCGCCGAGTCTGTATCCGCGGCTGCAGGATCACACGCTCGTGCCGGTGGGGTCGGTCGCATTCCCGGCGATTCCCGGTGTGCAGTCGCCGCGCATGCTGACAGCGGGCGCGCGCGTGGCGAATCCGTATCTGAAGAGTGGTGCGGGCGCCGGTTCGCCGCTTCCGCTGCTCGTCCCAGCGGTGGACGCGGATGGCAACGAGATCGCGGGCATTCGGTTGCCTGACGTGGCCGTGCCGGTCGCGACCTACACGGGATGGAATTTTCGCAGGCCGGGGATCGGCGCACCGAACGAGCTCGTCTCGCTGCTCGGCTCGTCCATCGTCTTTCCAGCGACGGCCGGGGCGCGAGAGGCGGCAAACGATCCGCGCCGATCGATTGCGGAGCGCTATCGTTCGCAGCAGGACTACGCCATGAAAGTCGAGCAAGCCGCCGATGCCCTGGTGAAGGCCGGTTACCTGCTCGTGGACGACGAGCCGCGGATTCTGCAGCGCGCCAACGATCAGTTCGAGCAGGCCGTTACTGCCCGATCGCCTGCAGCGAAACGCTGATCTTCACGTCCTCGCCAACCAGGAATCCGCCGGCTTCGAGCGCCGCGTTCCAGTTCAGGCCGAAGTCCTTCCGGTTGATGGTGATCTCGCCTTCGAAGCCGACGCGGGCGTTGCCCCAGGGATCCGTCGCGGCGCCCAGGTAGGTGACCGGCACGGTCAGCAGCTTCGCCGTGCCGCGGATCGTCAGCGTGCCTTCCAGGCTGTAGAGCTCGGCGCTCTTCTTCGTCAGCTTTGAGCTGGTGAAGGTGATCACCGGGTGCGTCTCGACGGCGAAGAAGTCGTCGCTGCGCAGGTGCGCGTCGCGGTCCGGCGTGCCGGTGTCGATGCTCGGCGCGTTGATCGAGAACGCGATCGACGATTTTTCGGGCTGCGCTGCATCGAACTGAATCGTGCCGCTGAAATCGGTGAAGTGGCCGCGGACCTTGGTCACGAGATGACGCACCTGGAAGGTGACCTCGGAGTGGGTCTTGTCGATCGCCAACGTGCGGACGGCGGTGGCGGGGGCAGTGGTCGTAGTCATGTGATACCTCAAAAAAGGCTACTGATGCGCCGCGCGAATCGCATCCAGCAGCCGGATAAATGCGACGCGATCCTTCTGACGTAACCCCTTTAACGCGTCCTCGTGCGCCCGGGCCGTAAGCGGGTCGATCTTCTCGAGCACCGCGAGTCCCTTCGCGGTGATCCAGCACAGATGCTGCCGCCGATCCTTGGGGCAGCGCTGGCGACGGACGAACTCTTTTGTTTCGAGACGGTCGAGCAGACGCGTGACGCCTGGCGTCGTTTCGATCATCCGGTCGGCGACCTCGAGCGTGGGCAACCCATCCTCGGCCGCACCGCGCAGGATGCGCAGCACGTTGAACTGCTGCAGGGTGATGCCGTGCGGCTCGACCAGCGCGGCGGCGTGCCGCCGCACCAGGTCCGCGGTTCGCATCAGCCCGACGACGGCCTCGTGCGCGGCGGATTGAAACGGCCGGCGCTGGCGGAGTTCGTGCTGCAAGGCGGACGGCATGGAAGATAGATTACATGTCAATAGTTGACATGTCAAGTATTGGTAGGATGACCGCCATGAATCACCAAGTCCGCCTGAAGTCGCGCCCAGCCGGCGAACCAACCGCCGACAACTTCGAGATCGCCGACGGCCCGATGCCCGCTGCAGGGGACGGCGACGTCCTGCGGCGCACGATCTACCTGTCTCTCGACCCCTACATGCGGGGCCGCATGAACGACGCCGCCTCGTACGCGACGCCGGTCAAGCTCGGCGATGTGATGGGCGCCCACACCGTCAGCGAGGTCATCGAATCGCGTCACCCCGCCTTCGCGAAAGGCGAGTTCGTGACCGGCTACGACGGCTGGCAGTCCTACGGCGTGTCGAACGGCAAGGACCTGCGCAAGCTCGATCCGATGGTGGCGCCGATCTCCACGGCGATCGGCGTACTCGGCATGCCGGGTTTGACCGCGTTTGTCGGCCTCATGGACATCGGACAGCCGAAAGCAGGAGAGACGGTCGTGGTGTCGGCGGCTTCGGGCGCCGTCGGCGCCGTGGTCGGGCAGCTTGCGAAAATCAAGGGCTGCCGCACGGTCGGCATCGCCGGTTCAGCCGACAAGTGCAAGTACGTCGTCGACGAACTCGGCTTCGACGCCTGCATCAACTACAAGACCGACGACCTCGTGCCGGCGCTGAAGGCGGCGTGTCCCAACGGCGTGGACGTCTACTTCGAAAACGTCGGAGGCGCGGTGTTCGCGGCGATCCTCCGCGTGATCAACACCGGCGCGCGCATTCCGCTCTGCGGGATCATTTCCGAATACAACGCGACGGGAAACCCGGCGGGACCAAACCTGCGACCGCTCCTCGTGCAGCGCGCGATGATCAAGGGCTTCATCATCAGCGACCATAACGACCGCGGGGCGGCGTTCCTGCAGGAAGTTGCGCCGCTGGTCGTGTCCGGCCGCATCAAGTTTCGCGAGGACATCGTCGACGGCCTGGACAACGCGCCGTCTGCGTTCATCGGACTGCTGCACGGGAAGAACTTCGGCAAGCTGATGGTGCGCGTGTCGCCCGATCCGACACGGTCTGCCTAGCGCCGACCGCCGGCAACGGCGCGCGGGGCGGCCACATGCGCCGCGTGATCCAAC